>JBCCQO010000005.1:0-28230 GCA_039024595.1 Pseudomonadota bacterium
ACGACGCGCGCGAACCGGTGCAGTTTCGCTTCGACGCACGCGGCGCGAGAGCGGGATTGCTGACCGACTTAGGTTGGGTTACCAGTCATGTGCAACAGGCTTATCAGGATTGTCATGCACTTGTACTCGAGTTTAATCACGATCACATCATGCTCGAGAACGGACCCTACCCAGCAGCGCTAAAAAGAAGGATCGGTGGCAGGCTTGGTCATCTCTCCAATCGAGACGCGGTGTCGATGCTCAGGCAGTTGGACCATCACTTGTTGCAGGCGCTCGTTTGTGCCCATAGCAGCGAAGAAAACAATAGCGAACAAGTAGCCCGTGCTGAGATCGAAGATTTAGATGAGGATTTGCAGCGACGTGCCTACTGGGCATCGCAGCGAGACGGTGTTGACTGGATCACTGTGCGGGCGAAGTAAGCAAGCGCTCGATATCGATGGATACCGCCTATAAACCTCCCGAGCGGCGAGCAAGGCTCCCAGGAGGGCAGCGAGCCTTGATGCTAGCGCGCTGGGCCCAGCTAAAGGCATACTAAGCGGGTAGAGTACGTCTTCACGTAAATGAATAAAGAATCAATCAGCATCGTTCAGCGCGGAAATCTGCGCAGTCTGGAGGTGACCTTGCGCAAGCAGTGGCGCCTGGGCCAGAACATTGTTCTGTGCTGGTGCTGGGATGAGCGCGGGTTGCTCGTTATCTTTGTTCCCCACTACTTCTTGGGCAACTACTGTGCGAGCAAATCCGGTGCGGCCGGTGTGGCCGGCGTGGAAAGCAATGAAGAAAATGAAGCGTACATTCGCGACTTAATATCGGGAAGGCGCCGCAAAGGTCGCGAGGAGTTATTCGCAATCGCTGCGCGTTTAAGTGTCGCTCCTACGTTTATCAAGCTCGAACATCCGCTGGAAGAATCCATTGCTGTAATGGGTTCGGTCGAGCAGATCATCCGTCGCTACGGAATCAGTTTTGTCGACCGACGCGCAGTCTTACTCTTTGACATAAGCGACTTTTCCCTATTCAGCTCCTTCGAGCAGGCGAGCCAGCTCAACAGTCTTTCCTATTCCATGAACTCGGCATACAACAAGTTATCCGCCCGTGGGGTCGAGGTGAATTTTTCTCGCACGACCACCGGCGATGGCTATTACGTTTGGAACAGGGAGATTCACCCTCGCTCTGATCAGGAGCTGTTCCTATTCCTACTGCTAGTGCTCGCCGACAATGCGCTCGCGCGCGCGGCGTCGAAGGGCAACACCGTACCGGTCATTCGAGCGGCCTTTCACATTGGTAGCCACTATGAGCTGTATCAGGCGCAGGCGATTAACCCTACCGTGTTCAGTTACATCGTCGGCGACGTCACCATAGAGCTCGCGCGAATTCTCGAAAAAACCGCACCCGGTCAGGTGATGGTTGGAGATTTTTCCGCCAGTGTTAGCGATGGTCAGAGTAGCCTGGACTTTGTACGTCATTGCAGCTCAATCACTAAGGGTCTTGAAGGTATGGCATTGATGGGCCAACCCGTGCGAGAGCTGAGCTGCTGGCTTTCCCCCGACCGAAAAGCCGGTGGCGGCGAGTTGCCGTTCGAGGTCACCGTGACCGATAAGCACGGCCTAGAGCATCATGCCTTCAATTTGCAGGCTGAGTTTCAGTTCGATGAATCGGTGCTAACGTTGGGGCTTGCCGAGGACGAGCTAGCAAGCAACGCAGGTAGTCTCGCGGCTGCAGGAGAAGGCTGATCGGCTCACTCCTTGGGGTGCTCGCAGCTAGTTCGGAAGATACGCCGCTGGCCGTCGACCTGGCGCAGCAACTGGCGCTCAACATGTTCGCTAGTGGTCATCACGCGCGGGATTTTCCTGCAGGAAATCTTCTGGTTTACGTGTGTGAAGGCGTGCCAGGTTTAGTGGCAACCGGCCCGAAAGCTCCTGGTTTTGTACCGGTGGGCTTTGAGCAAAACGACCTGGCCCAGCGCCGGAAATCTCGCCAAAATGAGCTGCTAGGGAAGGCAGTGGGCTGGCGCGAACGGCGTTCTCCCTCGGTCTTAGATGCCACTGCAGGCTATGGAATCGACTCTTTTTTGCTCGCTGATTTGGGCTGTCGCGTGAACCTGTGTGAACGAAATCCAGTTATGGCCACGTTGCTCAAACACGCCATTAAGCGCGCTCAGGAATCTGCGAACGGCTGGCTAAGGGGAGTGGGGAGCCGTCTCAACGTGAAGCGAGGGTCGGCTCAGGCCCTGACGGACGACATCGTGCTCGCGGCCGATGTGATCTACCTTGATCCGATGTTCCCGACTTCTCGGCGCGGCGCGCCGGGGAAAGCCATGCAGCTATTGCAACAGCTGCTCAACGACACAGGTACGGACGCTTCGCAGGACTCCGAGGTAGACCATGACATGCTCTTTTCTTGGGCCCTTGCGCAGGCGACTAAACGGGTCGTGGTTAAGCGGCCGAGAAAGGAGCCCTGCCTCGTTGGACCAGTACCTTCTCACCAATTGACCGGAAAGTCGGTGCGGTTCGATGTTTATCAACTAGCTTAGAGGACACCGAAATCAACTCGTTTACTGTGAGTCTTCGAACTTAAGAGGCATTGAGTTGAGATCAGTACATGACTGGTAAACGAAAAGGTGCTGGGACGTTTCTATGAAAATCAACCATGCGGTAGTAACCGGCGCCTCGGCGGGCATCGGCGCACAGTTCGTTGAACAGCTAGCCACGCAGTGCGTCTCCTTACTGGTCATCGCGCGGCGAGAGGAGGCTCTGGCGATGCTCGCTGAGAAGTTAGCTCATCGTTGTAAGATCACGGTACTGACTGCGGACTTAGGCACCGTGGAAGGTTTAGCCCGAGTGGTAGAGGCGCTTCGCCAAGGGCCTGAAGTAGACCTATTGATCAACAATGCAGGTTTTTCAACGTTTGGCGGGTTTACAAAAAGCGCCATCGACGATGAGTTGGCGATGGTGCGTTTGCATATCGATGCAACACTGACGTTGATACGTACCGTACTGGTTGGTATGCGTAAGCGCTCCAACGGCGCCATAGTCAATGTTGCTTCCGTCGGTGGATTTATGGAGGCTGACCAAGTGCCCACCTATGGGGCAACCAAGGCCTTTCTTATTAGTTTCACCCGTTCCCTGGCAAAGGAACTCAGAGATACCGGTGTGATCGCCCAATGCCTTTGCCCTGGATATACGCGTACCGAAATACACGATAGCGCAACGATGGCCGGTTTTGATGCGGAGCGCGTACCCGAAGATTTCTGGATGCAGGCGCAGGAGGTAGTCAGCGCAAGTTTGGCAGTCCTTCAGAAACCGGACCCGTCTTGGCTAGTGGTTCCTGGTGCACACAATGCTAACTTTGCACGCGCTTCTGTAGAGCACCTCGCGCTACTGCTCAGCGAGCAGGGTGAGAATTAGCTCTGTATAGATAGAAGACAGCTTCTGTAGGTCTTCGGTAGCGACATGCTCATTAACCTTGTGGATGCTTGCGTTGATCGGGCCTAACTCGACAACCTCTGCACCGGTCGGCGCAATAAAGCGGCCGTCGGACGTGCCGCCACCGGTCGACCGTTCCGGCGTTAACCCGGTCTGGATTTTTACCACCTGTTCGCAGGCAGCGATCAACGCTCCTTCCTCTGTAAGGAATGGCTCCCCCGAGAGTTGCCAATCGAAGGCGGCGTCTAATCGGTGTCGCGCAAAAGCCGCTAACACGGCTTCTTGCAAACCGTCGGCGTTTTGCTCCGTATTGAAACGAAAATTGAACGAACAGGTAAGCTCGCCCGGAATCACGTTGCTGGCGCCAGTGCCCGACTCGATATTTGTTAACTGAAAGCTGCTCGGAGGGAAGGCTGCGTTGCCTTCGTCCCAGCTGTGCGCCTGAAGCTCCTGCAACGCGGGAAGGGCCTTGTGTATCGGATTATCCGCTAGCTGCGGATAGGCAACGTGGCCCTGAAGGCCCCGAACAATCGCTGAGCCATTAAGTGAGCCTCGACGGCCAATGCGCAGCGTATCGCCGAGCCTGTCTGCGCTCGATGGTTCACCGACGACGCAGTAGTCAATGATCGTACCCCTGCTGGCCAACCACTCAACAACCTTAACCGTTCCGTCGGTCGCCGGACCTTCTTCGTCGGAGGTAATCAAAAAGCCAATTCGTCCGACCAATCTGCGCCCGCTCGCAAGCGCTTGCTCACAGGCAGTGATCATCGCCGCTAGGCTACCTTTCATGTCCGCTGCACCGCGACCGTACAGCAGCCCATCGCGAATATGCGCTTCGAAGGGCGGGCTGCGCCACTCGCTTTCCGGTCCGGGAGGCACTACGTCTGTATGTCCGGCAAACGCCAGCAATGGGCCATCGTCACCGGGAGCGGTGTACTCGGCCCAAAAGTTGCTCGTCGCACCGAAAGGTAGGGGTACGCATTCAAAGCCGATCGCCTGCAAGCGCTCCATCAGCAGCTCTTGACACCCCTCGTCCTTTGGCGTGATCGACGGGCGTTCGATTAAGGCGCAGGCAAGCGATATTGTAGGATCTTGCGAATTCATCACTGTGTTTTAAAGAAAAGACCCATTGAAAGCAGGTGGTCCGTTCAAATCCTAGTTGTGCGCATGCAGCGCGTCGTTAAGTTGAACGGCGGTTTTGTTGGTCAAACACTCTACCGCGCCGCTCTGGCTGTTTCGTCGAAACAGTAGATCCGATTCTCCAGCTAACAAACGCGCGGCTACTACTTCGGTGCTCGCACCGTCCGCATCGAGCACGGAGACCTTCGTACCGGCGGTGACATACAGTCCGGATTCGATGGTACACCGATCTCCTAAAGGAATACCGACGCCCGCATTCGCGCCGATTAAACACTGTTCCCCCACAGAAATGATGATATTACCGCCGCCTGACAGCGTTCCCATGGTAGAACTGCCGCCTCCTAGGTCCGAGTCTACGCCGACAACGACGCCCGCGGAGATTCGCCCTTCGATCATGCCGGTGCCCAGCGTGCCCGCATTGAAGTTAATGAAACCCTCATGCATTACGGTCGTACCTGGGCCAACATGGGCTCCTAGGCGGACGCGGGCGGTGTCGGCGATGCGGACACCGCTTGGAACAACGTAGTTAGTCATTTTTGGAAACTTGTCTACGCAGCTGACTTCCAGATGTCTTCCTTGAAGGCGTGCATCAAGCGCTCGTTCGGTCAGTTCCTCTATCGCGATAGCGCCTTCATTTGTCCATACAACATTGGGTAGTACTCCGAAAACGCCGTCTAGATTGGTTTCATGGGGTTTTACCAAGCGATGAGAAAGAAGGTGAAGCTTAAGGTAAGCCTCCGGTACGTTCGTTGGCGCGGCATCTTCCGTCAGGTAAACCACTACCAGGGCTTGCTCGCCACCGGCTTCATCAGCACCCGCCTGTGCGTCTGACTGTGTTTCAAGTTTGGCGAGAAGAGCCGCGTCATCTTCCGCGCCGTTATTGGCGAGCGCTTCTCTCAAGGCTTTCAAAGCGGATGAGTTCAAACCGGCTTCGCTGTTTGTGACTTCGCTTGCTAGGCAGGACGCGATAGCGTCATTGGGCGCCAAACGCGGCTGCGGGAAGAATACTTCAAGCCATTCACGCTTTTTATTTCGCGTTCCGATTCCGATTCCGTATGCGTATGCCG
This sequence comes from Pseudomonadota bacterium, assembly GCA_039024595.1. GTDB lineage: Bacteria > Pseudomonadota > Gammaproteobacteria > Pseudomonadales > Halieaceae > Congregibacter. The sequence goes on from JBCCQO010000005.1 coordinate 5,627, forward strand.
CCATAGACCTCATTGCCTTCTTGATCGTTGGAAAGCAACAGTCACTTAGCTTTGAGTGACCGCTGCCTGGAGACTGCTGATTGTGGGTCGCGCATTTTACCGTTACGCACTCTAATTTACCGTTACGCACTCTAAAAAGAGGGCACATTAAAAAAAAGCGCACTTTAAATTAGCGTGTTCTTGGTAAAGCCGCGTCCCATGAACGGTAACTCAAAGCTTGGATCTTGCCATGCCGTGACTTTCCGTGCCGAGCCTTTCCATGCCGTGACTTGCCATGCCGTGGAGAGACCGCTCACCTGCTGACGATCGCCATGCGGTGCACGAGCTTTGCTTTACCCAAACGCGTCGCGATACGCTGCCTCATCAAAACCGAAGAATCGCGTGCTGCCCGTCTCAAGAACCGGTCGCTTAATGAGCGTCGGGGAGTCAAGTATCGCTGTGATCGCGGCATCATCATCCATCGCCTTGCGCTGAGCTTCGTCTAAGGAGCGCCAACTCTTGCTGCGCTGATTGATGATCGTTCCCCAACCCTCCTTCGAGATCCATTCCTCTACTTGGGAAGTCGCTAGCCCGTCAACTCGAAAGTCGTGAAAGGAATACTCAATATTGTGCTTATCGAGCCATCGTTTAGCTCGTTTAACCGTGTCACAATTCGAGATTCCGAACAGCTTGGTCCCCATTACGTTCCCTTTTTGAGGCTAAATCTTGCGGCGCGAATATAGCAGATGGTCAAGGCGCTGTGGGCCTCTTGCCCGGTTCTTGGCAAGTGCTCAATCGCAGGTGTACTCAGGCCTTTAGCGTGCGTTTTGGTTTTTTTCGGTTTGGATAGCACCTGCGGCATATCTCACATACACGACCATCGCAGCCCCGTGCGGAGCAGTACTCGCGGCCGTAGAAAATAATTTGTAAGTGCAGTCGGTTCCAATACTCCTTCGGGAAAAGGCGCTTTAGGTCCCGCTCCGTCTGCGTCACGTTTTTCCCTGAGGTAAGCCCCCAACGCTGTGCCAGTCGGTGAATATGCGTGTCGACGGGAAAGGACGGAACACCAAAGGCCTGCGCCATCACAACGCTTGCCGTTTTGTGTCCGACACCGGGAAGTCGTTCGAGCGCATCGAAGTCTTGGGGAACTTGCCCTTTATGCTCTTCCAGCAGAATTTGTGAAAGTCGCACAATCGCCTTCGACTTCTGAGGCGATAGGCCGCATGGTCGTATGATTGCTCTGATCTTCTCGACGGACTGTTTGGCCATTTTCTGCGGCGTTGATGCTAGGGCGAACAGCTCCGGAGTAACCTGATTGACACGCTCGTCAGTACACTGGGCGCTCAATAACACTGCTACGAGCAGAGTGAATGGATCGCTATGATCCAGCGGTACCGGAGGCTCCGGATAGAGCTCTTGCAGTCTTTCGAGAATAAAATGAACCCGGTCCGCTTTGAGCATGAACGATTAAGCTGGTCGCTTCCTAATTCGGTGGTTGCCATGGTAACGGCTACTCGAGAACCGTTTGCGTATTCTACTTCCAGCGGGCCGCTACTTCCGCCATACGCCGAGCCGCTTCGGTACAGTCTTCCAAAGACGGGACTAAAGCCATTCGGACGCGATGTGAACCGGGGTTTACGTTCTCGTCTTGATGGCTAGCTGAGTCGTCTCTGCCGAGGAACGAACCGGGTAACAGGAGCACCCCCGCCTCCGAATACAAAGTGCGAACAAACTCTTGATCGTTTATCGGCGTCTTTAGCCAGTAAAAAAAACCCCCGTCGGGTTCGTCTAGTTCAAAGCTCGGTGCCAAAAGTTCGCGTACCGCGGCAAATTTTTGCCGATAAAGCTCACGATTGGCGCTTACATGTTGTTCGTCAGACCAAGCAACCGTGCTTGCGGCTTGGTGGTGTGGTGGCATGGCGCAGCCATGGTAGCTTCGATACTGGGTAAATTTGCTGATCAGCGCTGCATCTCCGGCTACAAATCCAGAACGCAGCCCCGGTAGGTTTGAGCGCTTCGATAGCGAATGCATGCTGAGACAGTTGCGGTAGTCGCTTAAGCCGATCGCTTCACATGCGGCGAGGATTCCACTGGGAGGTCGGTCTTCTTGCGGATAGATTTCCGAATAGCACTCATCGGACACAATAACGACGTCGAACTCCTGTGCTCGCTCAATAAACGCCTTGAATAAATCGTCACCGAACACTCCGCCGCTCGGGTTTCCGGGTGTACACAAATAAATGAGCCGTAGCCTACGCCAGTCTGCATCCGCAATAGCCTCAGGATCCGGTAGAAACCCTCGCTCCGCATCGCATCTCATATAAAGCGGTTCCGCCCCTGCAAGAAGCGAAGCACCTTCATAAAGCTGATAAAAGGGGTTTGGCATGCCTACCAAAGAGTCCGCATTCGCGTCGATCAGCGTCTGCGCGACGGAGAACAAGCCCTCTCGTGTTCCATTAACCGGCAGCACGTGCTGCTCCGGATCGAGCACGCCTAGAGCGTAGCGACGGCGCATCCAGTCGGCCTGGGCGCGTCGTAACTCGATAGATCCCTTCGTCAGCGGGTAGTTTTTAACGGTAGGTAAGCTCTCAACCAGAGCTTGTAATACCTGCTCGGGGGGCGCGTGCTGTGGCTCGCCAATCGATAGGCGCAAGATAGGTCGAGTCGCTGGCGGCGAGAGATCCTTCAGCAGCGTATCCAAGCGCGCAAAGGGATAGGGATGTAGGCTCGCAAACCCTTTGTTCATTGCCTCTTAAGACCTCTAGTGTTCTTTGATCACAGCTGCCAAGCCGCTTGCTAAGCTCAACCCGGCCTTTCTCGGTTCGTATCAGGCCGCTTCTTGCGAATCCAGTTTTTCGCAAATCGCGGTCTGGATTCTTGCCGCAAGGTCGGCATCGTCGATGGCGCGTTGTTCCAAATCGGTCAGCATGAAGATGTCTTCTACCCGTTCCCCCAAGGTTTGGATCTTCGCGGCTTGGCAAATCAGCCCGAACTCGACAAAGACTTCTCCCAATCGAGCCAGCAGACCTGGGCGATCCAAAGAGGTGAGTTCTAATATCGAAACGTTTCGATCTTCGTCAACTTCTAGGTGAGTCTCCGTGGCGAGTTGGAAGGAGCGCACGCGCCGGGGGGTCAAGCGGGGGCTGATCGCGGTGAGGCCTGCGTCTGGAATAAGGGAGCGACTCAGATGCTCTCGAATATGGCGTAGGCGCTCGAGATCCTCTAGCGGATCACCGTTGTAATCAAGGACATAGTAAGTGTCCAAGCTCATTCCGTCGCTGCCATGGTAAATGCGCGCATCGTGGATGCTCAGATTAAGCTGTTCCAGGCAGGAGCAGGCCTGCGAGAAAGAACTGATGTCGAAAGGTGCGTAGATGAAGATTTGCGTGGTATTCGCCACACTCGATTCGACTCCGTTGCGCACCAGTACTAGCGGTGCGGCGGTATCTGTATGACCGGCAATTGCCTCGGTGTGCCAGGCGATGTCCTCGGCTTTCTCTCGTAGAAAATAGTCTTCGTCACGTTCCGACCAAAGCGCTTCTAACTCCGCGCGAGTGAATCCCCGGTCTTCCAGTACTCGCTGTGCCGCGCTTCTGGTCTCCTCTACCCACATTTCCCGGTCAACGGGATTCTCCAGGCCACGACTCAGCGCTTTCTTTGTTTCATTGTACAGCTGGCGAAGGAGGCTACCTCTCCAGGCATTCCAGAGCTTCGGGTTCGTACCATTGATGTCGGCTACGGTGAGCGTAAATAAGTAGTCGAGCCGATTTTGCGTTTTTACCTCTTTGGCAAATTCCTGCACAACCTCTGGATCGGAGATATCTTTGCGCTGCGAGACTGCAGACATAAGAAGATGTGCGCGTACGAGCCAGACCACTAAATCCGTATCCGCTTTGCTCATTTCGTGAGCTTCACAGAACTCGCGCGCATCAACGGCACCTAACTCCGAGTGATCGCCACCTCGACCTTTGCCAATGTCGTGAAACAAACCCGCCAGATACAACAGGCTCACATTCGGTAGACGACGGGCAACGCGGCTAGTCACTGGAAAACGCTCAGCATTCTCAGGTCGCAAGAAGCGACGGATGTTCTCGATCACCAAAAACGTGTGTGCATCGACGGTGTAGCTGTGGAAAAGGTCAAACTGCATTTGCCCGACGATTTTTCCGAAAGCGGGCAGATAACGCCCTAGAACGCCATAGCGCGACATATTGCGCAGCTGGCGGGTGACTTGCTGGTTATCACTGAATAGGCGCAAGAAAAGCGCCTTATGCGTCTGCGCCTTTCTAAACTCGTCATCGATCAAAGGCAGGCAGGCGCCGATACACCTGGTCGTAGTCGCATCAATGCCTCGCGCTCCCGGAACGTTTCCTGCGTGTAGAAAAACTTCGATAAGTGCAGCGGGGCGCTCTTCAAACACTCGGTCGCTGCGCATGCTCACGTAACCATTTCTAAGCTCGAAGTGCTCATCGATCGGCTCAACCGCGACGCTGTGGTCCGCATTGACGATGACTTGGTCAAAGGCTTGAAGGAGCAACTCATTCAGTTGGGAAAGCGCTAAGGCCCGTCGATAGTAGAGCTGCATAAACTGCTCTACGGCAAGTTTGTCGCCATCTTCAAAACCCCAAAACTTCGCCAGTTCCCGTTGATGGTCAAACAGCAAACGATCTTCTTCTCGTCCCGCAATGAGATGAAGCGCGTAGCGAACCCGCCAGAGGAACTCCTGTCCGTCGGTGATCGCTTTCGCTTCCTGGGGGGTGATGATTTGGTTGTCCCGCAACTCCCGTACTGATCGCCAACCAAAGTGCCGCCGTCCCAACCATCCGATGAGCTGGAGGTCGCGCAGCCCGCCTGGTGAGCCCTTTACGTTGGGCTCGAGGTTGTACTCCGTATCCCCGTACTTTTCATGGCGCTTTGCTTGCTCCTCCAGTTTCGCTTGAAAGAACTCCTGCGGTGGCCAGATTTTGTCTGCTCCAATCCCCTGTTCCACCGCTGCAAGTAGTGCGTCATCGCCGTTCAAAAGCCTCGCTTCCAGGAGGTTCGTCACTACGGTGACGTCGGCCTGCGCCTGCTCGATGCATTCACGGACTGTGCGTACGCTGTGGCCAATGTGCAGGCCCAGATCCCAGAGAAAGGTAAGGAAGGCTTCTAAACTGTCCGTGGCGGAACGGGCGTGCGGATTAAGGAGCACTAGAATATCGACGTCGGAGAACGGATGTAATTCACCGCGTCCGTAGCCCCCTACGGCGACCAAGGCATGTCCGCTGGTCTCTAGTTCAAAATCACTCCAAGCAAAGCAAATGATTTGATCGACCATCCGTGCCCGATAGCGCAGTAGGTCGCCGGCGGGCTCTCCTGCACGGAAACGCCCATTCAGGTGGGTGTCCGTTTCTTGAAGGACGGTGCGTAGTGCGTCAAGCAGTCCAAGCTCCTGCCGTCGCTCACGCAAGTATTCCATCGTTAACTGGCTAAGGGCGTCCCCCCCGTTGGAGGCTACCTGAATCTGATCTTCAGCGGTTTGAGACCTCTTGGCCGCGTTACTATTGCTAACCTGTGTAGACACGTGAATGCTCTGATAGACATTCGATGCAGACAAGGCTTACGTCAACCGCCGTCGCTGCGTCGAGTAAAAACTTCACAGCCGTCTTCCGTAACTCCAATGGTGTGTTCCCATTGAGCCGAAAGACGCCCATCCCGAGTTGTCACTGTCCATCCGTCGCGGGTATTGAGTTTTGTGTGCCGCTTTCCCGCGTTGATCATTGGTTCTATTGTAAAGGTCATTCCCGGTTGTAACACTAAGCCAGTTCCGGGCCGGCCGTAGTGCAATACTTGCGGATCCTCATGAAACGCCTTGCCGATTCCATGGCCGCAGTATTCACGCACTACCGAATAATAAGCGTTTTCGGCGTGCTGTTGGATTGCGTGACCAATGTCTCCAAGACGGGCACCCGGCCTTACTATGTCGATGCCGAGCTCAAGGCATTCTTTAGTAACCCGGACGAGTCGCTCCGCATGGGGTGCAACTTCCCCTACGCCCACCATGATGCTGCTGTCGCCGAAGTAGCCGTCTTTAATCACCGTGACATCAATGTTCACGATGTCGCCATTACGTAATTTCTTTCCCTCTGAGGGAATGCCGTGGCAGATTACATCGTTGATCGAGGTGCAAATAGACTTTGGATACCCGTTGTAGTTCAGCGGGGCCGGAACCGCTCCCAATTGCTCGGTAATGTACTCGTGACAGATCCGATCCAGTTCACCCGTACTCACACCGATGCTGACTTTCGGAACGATCATCTCAAGCACTTCTGCAGCCATCGCTCCCGCAATGCGCATGCCGGCGAAGTCATCTTCGCTTTTCAGAGATACAGCCATGAAATTGGATCCATTAGGACCGGCCTGTCGTGCTGCCGCTAGAACCGACCGAGTAGTTAGATGAAGACGCGAGATTTTACCCCAAGGAGCGCCTCTCGGGCGTAGCTTTCTAACACATCTGGATCAAGATGGCACGATGTGGTATAACGCGCGCCGCCAAGAGGGCATGACCCTCTAGAGCTAATGACGCCTCCGGGCTAAAACTCACGGCAGGGTGCCTCTCAGGCTACCAAACAGCTGTCAATCCGCGATCTCAGCGCGACCGATGGGTCCGTCGCTGCGCAGCTTCGACAGCGAGCTGGTATTCGATCAGGTTTGTCGTGAGGGTTCGGGGAAGAACAACCCAACACATATAGGTAGAGCTATGTCTCAAGTAAGCATGCGGGACCTGCTGCAGGCGGGCGCGCACTTTGGTCATCAGACCCGTTATTGGAATCCAAAAATGTCTCAGTACATTTTTGGTGCCCGCAATAAAATCCACATCATTAATTTAGAGCACACCGTGCCAGCCTTTAACGAGGCGCTGGCCATGGTTCAACGTCTCGCCGCCTCGAACAACAAAATTTTGTTTGTGGGTACAAAGCGAGCGGCCGGAAAAATCGTCAAAGAGCAAGCAGAACGGGCGAACATGCCTTACGTTTCGCACCGTTGGCTTGGCGGAATGCTCACTAACTACAAGACGATTCGTGCCTCAATCAAGCGTCTCAGAGAGCTTGAGGGTCAGCAGGAAGACGGGACCTTTGCCGCATTGACGAAGAAAGAAGCGCTGATGCGTACACGGCAAATGGAAAAACTCGAGCGAAGCATCGGTGGTATCAAAGGCATGGGCGGACTGCCCGACGCGTTATTCGTTGTAGACGTCGATCACGAGCGCATTGCGATCACCGAGGCAAATAAGCTTGGTATCCCCGTCATCGGTGTTGTGGATACGAACAGCGATCCAGACGGTGTCGACTACGTAATCCCTGGCAATGATGACGCTATTCGCGCGATCAAGTTGTACGTAACCGCTGTTGCCGAAGCTTGCCTTGCTGGAAAAGGTGATGCTAGCGGTGCTCCCGCAGCGTCCGATGATTTCGTCGAAGAAAGTGCTCCAGAGGCAGCCGCAGAAGAAGCCCCTGCGGACGCCTAAGCACCAAATCTTCACAACATATCCTTTTTGAGACACGGGCAGTCCGCTCGATAGCGGGCTGTTCAGGAGAGAGAGTAATGTCAGCTGCACTGGTGAAAGAACTCAGAGAGCGAACGGGTCTTGGACTGTTGGAGTGCAAAAAGGCGCTCAAAGAAGCCGATGGAAACATCGAAGCGGCGATTGAGGAACTCCGAAAGTCCAGCGGTATGAAGGCCGCCAAAAAAGCCGGTCGAACCGCCGCCGACGGAGTCGTCGCTGCGAAAGTCGCCGATGACGGTTCCTACGGCGTGCTGGTCGAGGTCAATAGTGAAACAGACTTCGTCGCCCGTGATGAGAGTTTCCTGAGCTTCGTCGATAAGGTTGTAAATGCTGCCTTTGAACAGCGCCAAACGGACGTCGCCGCGCTCACCGAAGGCGCACTAGAACAAGATCGAGAAGCGCTAGTCCAAAAGATCGGCGAGAACATTGGTGTTCGCAGAGTTTCATTGATCACTGCCGACAGCGGTGTGGTCGGTGCGTATGTGCATGGCAACAAGCGTATTGCCGTGCTCGTTGAACTGGGCGCCGGGGATCAAGACCTCGCTCGCGACATCGCAATGCATGTTGCTGCGGTAAATCCTCAGGTTGTTAAGCCTGACGATATGCCTGAGGAACTTGTGAACAAAGAAAAGGAGATTTACACGGCTCAAGCGCTCGAGTCTGGCAAGCCGCCGGAGATTGTAGAGAAGATGATCGGCGGTCGAATAAAGAAGTTTCTTGCGGAGAACAGCCTGGTCGAGCAGCCGTTTGTGAAAGACCCTGATACCAGCGTTGGTAAATTAGTGGCAGCAGCGGGTGCGTCAGTCGCCTCTTTTGCACGTTTTGAGGTGGGCGAAGGTATCGAAGTTGAAGAAGTGGACTTTGCCGCTGAGGTTGCCGCCCAACTTAAGAGTTAAGCTCGGATGAGCTAAAGAGACGGGGCTTCTGCCCCGTTTTTTTTAGCTGGGAAATTCAAGCTGCGGCTACGTCGTCTATGACAAGCCGTGCGGTGGAGATACCCGCTAGTGCGCTCGATTCATTCACGATTCGTCAGCTATTGGCTCATAGCCGACCTCTGCGGGTCGCGTATTCGGCTTAATTGGGCCAATTTAGGATGAAAGGTTCGCTAATTAAGCCCCTGACGCAGGAGGATCGGCGGAAATTTAGTAGACTGCCGACCGGAGGGACCCAATGACTGGCAAGAGCGAAGAGAAAAAATACAAGAGAATCCTACTAAAGCTGTCCGGTGAAGCACTAACCGGCACAGAGCACTTTGGTATCGACCCCAAAATCTTAGACCAGATGGCTCTTGAGATCGGCCAGCTTGTCGGTATTGGCGTACAGGTTGGTTTGGTCGTGGGGGGAGGGAACCTATTTCGCGGTGCTGCGCTGCAGGCGGCGGGGCTTGATCGGGTGACCGGTGACCATATGGGTATGCTGGCGACGGTAATGAACGCCTTGGCCCTCCGCGATGCTTTGGAGAGATCAAGCATCGCAACGCAAGTGATGTCTTCCATCCCCATGAGCGGTGTCGTTGACCATTACGATCGACGTAAGGCAATCCGAGCGCTTTCCAACGGTGACGTCGTTATTTTTTGCGCTGGCACGGGCAATCCAATGTTCACAACAGATTCCGCCGCCTGCCTGCGTGGTATCGAAGTGCTCGCGGACGTTGTTTTGAAAGCGACAAAAGTTGATGGCGTTTATTCCGCCGACCCGGTTAAAGACCCTAATGCGGTGAAGTTTGACCGGCTTGCCTATGACGAGGTGCTAGACCGCAAACTAGAGGTCATGGATCTAACGGCGATTTGCCTATGCCGAGACCATAGTATGCCGGTTCGGGTTTTTGAAATGGAAAAGTCCGGGGCTTTGCTGAACATCGTGCGCGGAGGCGACGAAGGAACGCTGATAGAATAGGCGGTTAGTTTTGGGGAGTAGTTTTAGGTGCTAGACGATATTCAGAACGAAGCGCAGGGGCGGATGCAAAACAGCATCGACGCCCTAGCGGGCAATTTTAACAAGATACGGACCGGCAGAGCGCATCCCAGTCTGCTAGACGGTGTGAAGGTAGAATATTACGGTGCTGATACGCCGTTAAATCAAGCGGCCAACGTCAATGTAGAAGACGCGCGGACCTTGGTTATCACCGCTTGGGATAAATCCATGGTTCCTGAGATCGAGCGTGCAATCTTGAAGTCCGATTTGGGTCTGAACCCTGCGACAGCAGGGGAGGTGATTCGCATTCCGATGCCACCGCTGACCGAGGAAACCCGGCGCGGCTACATTAAACAAGCCAAAAGCGAAGCGGAGTCGGCTCGTGTATCGGTTCGAAACGCGCGGCGCGATGCGATGGCAATGCTAAAAGAGCTGGAAAAAGAAAAAGATATCAGCGAAGACGAAGAAAGGCGCGGCCAAGAGCGAGTTCAAAAAATAACGGACGGTTTTATTGCGCGCATAGAAGAAATGCTGGCGCAAAAAGAAGCGGATCTCCTCGAGATATAGACGACGTAGCGTGGCAGAGCGAGCGACAGCGGAGGTTGCGGGCGAATCAGCTTCTCAGGTGATTCCGCGCCACGTTGCCATCATCATGGATGGCAACAATCGTTGGGCGCGAAGGCGGAGTTTACCCGGGCCGGCGGGACACAGAGCGGGCGTAGAGGCAGTTCGCGACATTATGCGCGCCTGTCGTGAGCACAAAGTCGAAGTGCTGACCTTATTTGCTTTTAGCTCGGAGAACTGGTCTCGGCCAATGCCAGAAGTAAGAGCGCTACTTGCGCTGCTCTCACGCTATCTGCGCACGGAGGTGAAGCAACTCCGAGAAGACGGAGTCCGCCTGCGTTTTATTGGTCAGCGGGATCGGTTGAGCCCTCGCCTGCAGCGACTTATGAGCCATGCGGAAGCAATGACCGTCGATAATCGAGTTGCTACGGTAAACATCGCAGTAGATTTTGGTGGTCGTTGGGATATCGCTCGTGCCGCCCGATCCTTAGCCGAACGGTGCCAGCGTGGTGAACTCGCGGCGGAGAGCATCGATGAGTCGATCCTAAACGCAGAGCTCTCTCTGGGTGATGTGCCCGCTCCGGACCTCTGCATCCGAACCGGTGGTGATGCACGCATAAGCAACTTCCTGCTCTGGGATTTTGCTTACACTGAGTTTTACTTCACCTCTGTACTTTGGCCAGATTTCACTGAGCTAGAGTTCGCTCGCGCCCTCGCGGACTACAGCAAACGAGAGCGTCGCTTTGGTGGCCGAGGCGAGCCCGACGGGATCGTTGCAGACAGCGCCTTCGATGCTTAAACAGCGAGTATTTACCGCCGTTTTAATGGCGGCCGCGTTCCTGCTAGGCGTTTATTGGCTCAGTATTCCTATCCTTGCGTTCCTGTTTGCCCTGGTCATAGCCCTTGGTGCCTGGGAGTGGGCGCCGCTTGCGGGTTTAAATCATCCGTTTTCGCGCGTTATGTACCTGGCTGCCATCGTGTTCGGAGCGTTCATGCTCTATCGCTATGCGGAGTTTGGTGGCGGTGTTGCTCTGGGGCCGGAGCGAGAGCGGGTGCAACCTATTCTAGGCGCGGGATGTTTTTGGTGGTGTTTGGCCCTGCTTGGGGTGCGCTCCTATCCGGGTTCGGCGGGTCTTTGGAATACGCTCGTGCTGAGGGCTTGCATGGGTGCGCTAGTACTACTGCCTGCTTGGTTTGCCGCGATCTACCTTCTTTGGCTTGAGCCGCGGGGCGTGTTCATGATTGCGATGGTGCTGATCGTGGCTACCGCTGACATCGGTGCTTACTTTACCGGACGCGCGTTTGGTCGCCACGCGCTCGCGCCAAAAGTGAGTCCGGGAAAGACCTGGGAGGGTCTTTGGGGGGGCGTGTTTTGTGTCGCTCTGTTGTGCACCGCAGTTTGGAGCTTCTTGCCCCCTCGTTTTGATCACCTAAGCCTTGGCGTGGTGCTGCTGGTGGCGCTGGTTACCGGCCTGGCCTCCGTTCTAGGCGACCTCACGGTAAGTATGGTCAAGCGAGTAGGTGGGGTAAAAGATTCGGGCAGCTTACTTCCCGGTCATGGAGGAATTTTAGATCGCCTTGATAGCCTGTGTGCCGCAGCACCCACTTTTGCTTTGTCGCTGCTCCTTGCGAATTTTTAAGCGGCGCACAGGAAAGCGAGCACAAACAAGCTGATTTCATAGGTAATCGTAGCGACTGCAATGGATCCTTCGCCTCCGTACTCCCACGATGATGCTGTGGTATTTGTTCACCTATTGAATCTCGGGAGAGATGGAACCCGTCGAGTATTGGAGGGTCTCAATGTCTGCGGGGAACCAAGGTGTATGCGGAGTAGAGCTAGCGAAAACGGCATCAGCAGTCATTGCTTGTAAGCATTGCCGGTAAGCAGCGCCGAAAACGGTGACTTTGAGTTCGATGGCTGTTTTCGGAGCATTTAGATTGAGTTACGGTTTTAGAGATCAAAGACTGAGCGTTAGCTTTTAGGGGTCAGGAATCGACACATGGATCTGATGTACACAATCTTGGTAACACTAGCGACCTTAGCGATTCTGGTTGCGGTGCACGAGTTCGGCCATTTTTGGGTTGCGCGTCGCTGTGGTGTCAAGGTTCTGCGCTTTTCTATCGGGTTTGGGAAGCCGTTTCTGCGTTGGAGCGATAAGCTCGGTACTGAGTATGCAGTCGCGGCGATACCGTTAGGTGGCTACGTCAAGATGCTTGACGAGCGAGAAGGCGAGGTCGCCGAGCATGAGCAACACCTGGCTTTCAATCGTAAACCGGTGCTGGCCCGTATCGCCGTGGTAGCTGCTGGTCCTTTAGCGAACTTTATTCTCGCAATCTTCGCCTACTGGGTCCTGTTCCTAGCCGGAGAGAGCGGCTACGCTCCCGTGATCGGGGAAGTCGAAGAAGGCTCCGTAGCCGACATTGCTGGCCTAGAAGCGGGCCAGGAAATTATCGCCGTTGATGGTCGTAAAACGCCTACATGGCAAGCTCTTTCGTTCCAGCTTCTGAAGCGTATTGGAGATACTGGCACGATTGACTTCGCGGTGCGCTATCCAGATTCGGATGTTGTTTACGAGTCCCAGGGGCAGTTGAATCGATGGCTCGCGGGTGTCGAAGAACCCGACTTATACGATGGTCTAGGCCTTAGCCTTTACCAGCCACCTATTGTTCCCCTCCTTGAAGAGATCGTACCTGATAGTCCGGCGGAGCGCGCCGGATTGCGTCCCGGGGATTTAATTCTTGAAACCGATGGTCGGCCGATTCGCCTATGGGAAGAGTGGGTGGACTACGTGCGAGCAAGACCCGGTCAGAGCCTGCTGGTATCGCTTGAACGGGACGGACTACAGACCCAAGTTGAATTGGTGCCCGAGCGCATTCTGAACGATGCGGGTGAAGAAATTGGTCGCGTTGGGGTTGGCGTGGTCGTTCCCGAAATGCCAGAAGATCAGCTTCGCGAGTTTCGGCGAGGTCCAGTCGAAGCGCTAGCCGCTGGCGTGCGGCGAACCGGTGACATGGTGTCGTTTACTGCCGAGTCAATCGTCAAAATGCTGCAGGGCCTGATCTCACCAAAAAACTTGAGTGGCCCTATTACCATTGCTAAAGTCGCGACCACTTCAGCCAAGTCTGGGTTGGAGTCCTACGTCGGATTTCTCGCACTCTTGAGCATCAGTCTCGGAGTGTTGAATTTACTGCCAATCCCGGTACTCGATGGAGGGCACTTGCTCTACTACGGCATCGAACTTTTGGCGGGGCGTCCGGTGCCGGAACGAATACAGATGATGGGATATCAAGTAGGGCTTTTTCTTGTGGCGAGTCTGATGGTTTTCGCGCTCTACAATGATTTTTCGCGGCTGTGATGGTGAACTCGCCAGCGTCGCTACTAGCGGATCTCTTTGATGCGCGGGTGGATAACTGGTTTCAAGAGCGCAAACAATCTAGTGCTAACAATGATAAAGACTCTGATACCCCAGCTCACTAAGCCTCTGGTACAGACTCAAATAAGTATTTAGGAAGCAGGCTAAGGGTGACAGTTCCGTTCCGAATAATCAGATTCGCTTTGCTGCGCACAGCCGTTTTATGCGGTCTGCTGTTGCTCGGAGCATACACGTCTATTGCGCTCGGGCAGGATGCGGATGCGCAGCCCGTTAACGCGCCTTTCTTGGTGTCGGATATTCGTGTGGAAGGCCTACAGCGAATCGCCGCAGGCTCGGTTTTTGCCGCTATGCCTATTGGCGTAGGTGATCAGGCGGATCCCCGTTCGATCCGAAGCACGGCTCGATCACTATTTGCCACCGGGAATTTTGACGATATCCGCATCGGTCGCGACGGCAATGTTTTGGTGGTCGTCGTCGCTGAGCGGCCAAGCATTAGCGAGATTACCATTGAGGGGAACAAGGCGATCGAGACTGAGGCGCTTCTCGATGGCCTAAAGAGCGCCGGACTGGCGGTCGGACAGGTCTTTCAAAGATCGACCTTAGAAGGTATGCAACTGGAACTCCAGCGCCAGTATGTGACCCAAGGGCGTTACGACGCAGCGATAGATGCGGAAGTGATTCCCGAACCCCGTAATCGTGTGTCGATTAGCATCGACGTGGATGAGGGTACGGTCGCGAGCATCAAGCACGTCAACATTGTCGGTAACTCCGTATTCGACGATGAAGAGCTAAAAGATATCCTTGAGCTTAAAACCACAGGGTGGCTGTCTTTCTTTACTAATGACGATAAGTACTCACGCGAAAAACTCACCGGCGACTTAGAGACGCTCACGTCCTACTACATGGACCGCGGATACCTGCAGTTCAATATCGACTCGACACAGGTGTCTGTGTCTCCAAACAAAGAGGAGGTATTTATTACCGCCAACGTCACCGAGGGTGAGAAATTCACTGTGGGTGAGGTCGATCTCTCTGGGGATCTCGTCCTGCCAGAGCGCGATTTGCGGCGCTTTGTCTTGGTCGGCCCTGGGCAAACTTTCTCGCAGCAGCTAGTCACCGCGACAGAGGATTATCTAACTCGCCGCTTAGGTAATGAGGGCTATAACTTTGCAAAGGTAACGGGAATTCCTGAGGTCGAAGACGGCGAGAATACGGTTACCATGAAGTTCTTTATCGACCCGGGAAAGCGTACCTACGTACGCCGGATCAGCTTCAAGGGAAATACCCGCACGGCCGATGAAGTCTTGCGACGGGAGATGCGGCAAATGGAAAGTGCTCCCGCTTCCGCTGCGGCCATAGAGCAATCGCGCATTCGCCTACAACGACTTGGTTTCTTTAGCAAAGCCGAAGTCGAGACCCCTGCGGTACCTGGTCATGACGATCTCATCGACGTTGAGTACACGGTCGAAGAGCAGACCTTTGGTTCTATCGGCGCGAGTCTCGGCTTTGCGCAGCAAGCGGGCCTTATCCTCAGCCTGAACTTACAGCAGAACAATTTTTTAGGCACCGGTAAGCGGGTCGGTATAAACCTGTCTTCGTCCCAATTCCAGGACTTATACAACTTCTCCTATACAAACCCCTACTACACGGAAGATGGGGTTAGCCGAGGCTTTAACCTGTTTTTTCGCTCTACCGATTTAGCGGAGGTTAACGTAGCGAGCTATACCACCGACACCTTCGGAGGTGCGGTGAATTTCGGTTACCCGCTCAAGGAAACCTCTCGTTTAGGCTTTAGCTTCGGCGTGTCGCAGACGGACATCACGGCCGGTCGTTTTGCGGTGCAAGAAATTAAAGCGAGTCCACGCTTGCTGCAGGGCGTTGACGGCTTCTTTACTGATCGACGACTCGAGGACGGGACTTACTCGGAGGCGGAGATTTTTCAGCCCCTAGAAGAGCTGCCCCTGGGTGCGCTAACGATCCCACCGGAGCTGGGTTTTCTTGATGAGAACGGCGACGAATATCTAAACTGGACGATTACCAGTAGCTGGAGATCGTCTACCTTGAACCGCGGCCAGCTAGCGACTCGCGGTGCGTCTCAGTCTGTGGCCCTTGAAGTGGCGATGCCTGGCTCGGATTTGGAGTTCTACAAACTTACCTACCTCGGAGAGGTTTTTGTTCCCATCCGAAATGAGTGGATTTTGCACTTCCGAACAGAACTCGGTTACGGCGATGGCTATGGCAAAACCACCGAACTGCCTTTTTACGAACACTTCTTTGCCGGTGGTTTTGGGTCTGTACGGGGTTTTGAAGCCAACACGCTCGGCCCCCGCGCCACGCCGCCAGCCGTTTACGATGTAGATCGACCTGCTACCGCGATTGATGAGAATGGATTGCCAACGGAGCTTGGCGGTCCAGACGGTCGTCAGTTTGGCTATCGCTTGGATCCGGAGACCGGCCTGCTCGACTTTCAGACGATACAACAACGACGTCGCGCCGCACCGTTTGGCGGCAACGTGTTGGTCGAAGGAAGCGCCGAGCTGTTGTTCCCGATGCCTTTCTTAAAAGATCGCAGCCGTGTACGCACCGCGTTTTTTGTCGATGTGGGCAATGTGTTCCAAACGCAATGCGGTGCCGTACAGGTAAACTGTTTTGATATTGATGCGGCGGAGCTTCGGTACTCTGCCGGTATAGGTGTTACCTGGCTCAGCGGCTTTGGTCCTCTCACTTTCAGTCTCGCGAAACCGCTCAACGCGGGTGAAGAAGACCGAGAAGAGGTATTCCAGTTCACCCTTGGGCAAACGTTCTAGATTTTATCCACCAGGAGTATTCAAAGTGACTAAGAAACTGCTTTCCGCCTTGGCGTTCAGCGCACTACTTTTTCCCGGGTTGGTTTTTGCCCAGGGAAAGATTGCGGTTGTGAATGTGCAGGAGGCCATCATTCAATCGGATGTGGCGCAACAGCGCCTTTCAGAGGTGCGCGCTGAGGAAGGCTATAAGGCTGACAAAGATGAGTTCGACAGTTTGAAGGAAGAACTCGACGGTCTTGTACGCGATTTTCAAAAAGACGCAGCGGTAATGAGTCAGGAGCAACAGTTGGCGATGCGCAAGCGCCTGGGAAGTAAACAGGCAGACTTGGAGCACGTCGCTGGCAAACTACAGCAGGCCGAGCAGGCTACGGGGCAGGCTTTGCTGCAGGAGATGTCGCCGATGGTGCAGCAGGTGCTGCGGGAGCTAATCTCTACCGAAGGTATCGGTCTGCTAATCCAACAAGGTTCCGTCATCCACGCTGATCCTGGCTATAGCATCACCGCTAAGGTTACCGACAAACTCAATCAGCTCGCGTCTTCTCAGTAAGCTGTGATCACATTGGGGGAGGTCGCAGATCATCTTGAACTGATCTGCGACGAAGGGCAAAGGGCTGTCGAGCTCGATTCGATCCGCCCCCTCAACCTCGCTGGAGGCAGGGACCTTGCCTTCGTTGCGGAAAAAAAATATCTCTGCGAGCTCCAAGCGACCAACGCGGCTTGCGTGCTGCTAAAGCCCGAGTGGGTCTCAGAGTGTCCGGTTCCTGCTATTGCAACCGAGGACCCTTATCTTGCTTACGCTAAAGCATCTTCCCTGTTCTCAAAAGAGCCCCAGGCGTTGGCTGGCGTTCATGAGACCGCCGTTGTGCACGAGTCCGCCGAGATTCCTGCCAGCGCAAGTGTCGGGCCTTTCGCGTGCATCGAAGCCGGCGTCGTTTTGGGCGAAGGTGTCGTTATCCGCACCGGATGTCATGTTGGCCAGGAGGCGCATATCGGTGCCGGTACTGTGCTACACCCCCGGGTGGTCCTTTATCACGGCGTTGTAATAGGTCAGGACTGCGCGATCCATGCGAACACGGTAATTGGCGCGGACGGTTTCGGCTTCGCCCGTCATTCGACAGGCTGGTCGAAAATCAGTCAGCTCGGGTCCGTACGAATTGGTGATCGGGTGGATATTGGTGCTAGCTCAACGATTGATCGAGGGGCCTTAGAAGATACCGTGATCGGCGACGATGTCATCATTGATGATCAGGTGCACATAGGGCACAACTGTGTTGTAGGAGATCGGAGCGCCTTTGCGGGGTGTGTTGGTGTTGCGGGAAGCGTGAAGATCGGAAAGGATTGTAGCTTTGCTGGTCAGGTTGGCATAGCCGGTCACATAGAGATTTGCGATGGCGCCCACTTCACAGGGCAAGCTCGAGTCACAGGTTCGATCAAACAACCAGGCGAGTATGCGTCTGGTACCCCTCTGGGCCCGAGGCGAGCTTGGTCTAAAAACGCGGCTCGCTTCAATAAGCTTGACACGATGTATCGGCGTATTAACGCCCTTGAGGCCGCCTTGGACGCTGCAACGTCAAGCACTAACACCGAGATCGATAGTAACGATCGCTGAGGCAGGCGACTACCTTCTTGTATTGCTAACCCCTTTTAGAGCTGACCCCTGTTATAGCTAACCATAGTTAGCCGAGCACCGCTGCTTTGCCATCGCTGATCACTCGCTGGCGGTCTGCTGCGGTTATTTTCGATATCCAATTTTGGTGTTTTTTGACTTAACAGAGCTGCGCGTGCACTTCACAATAGCGCGCAATCTGCTTCTAGCAAATTTGTAGTGACGCGCTGTTAGGGAAAAGTTTATGGACATTGCGGGTATTCGCGAGCATTTGCCGCATCGATATCCATTTTTGCTGGTGGACCGAGTTGTTGAGCTGGTTCCCGGTGAATCGATCGTTGCCTATAAGAATCTCAGCATTAATGAACCGTTCTTCGACGGTCATTTCCCCAGCAATCCCGTCTTCCCTGGCGTTCTTCTCCTTGAGGCAATGGCGCAAGCGGCCGGTATCCTTGGTTTTAAGTCGCAGAACAAAACACCAGCCGACGGCTCGATTTACATGTTCGTGGGGGCCGATGATCTGCGCTTCAAGCGGCCTTGCGTACCGGGTGATCAGGTTTTTCTTCACGCGAAGATCCTTGGAGAACGGCGGGGAATATGGAAATTTGCAGTTCACGCGGAGGTTGAAGAGCAGCGATGTGCTTCCGCAACAATACTGTGTGCTGACCGGCCCGCATGATTCATCCGCAGGCCATCGTTGAGCCCGGCGCTAAACTGAGCGACGGTGTTCGCGTGGGCCCTTGGTCCTACATAGGCGATGGCGTAGAGATCGATAGGGACTGCACGATTGAATCCCACGTGGTGATCAAGGGGCCGACTCGTATCGGGGCCGGAACGCATATCTATCAATTCTCATCCGTCGGCGAAGCCACACCGGATTTGAAGTACCGAAACGAACCGACCAAGCTCCTTATTGGCGAGCGCAACACAATCCGTGAGAACGTCACCATTCATCGCGGTACGATTCAGGATCGCGGGGAGACGGTTATCGGAGACGATAACTTGATCATGGCTTATGCCCATATTGGTCATGATAGCGTCATCGGTAACCACACGATTCTGGTGAACAATGTTGCACTCGCAGGACACGTCGTTATCGGAGATTGGGCGATTCTCTCGGGCTACACGCTGGTACATCAGTTCTGTCGTATTGGTGCTCATAGTTTTAGCGGTATGCAAACCGCGATTGGAAAGGATGTTCCCGCGTTTATCACCGTGTCTGGCTCTCCTGCAGAGGCCAAGACAATCAACAGTGAAGGTCTGCGTCGCCGCGGTTTTTCCGACGACGTGATCAGTCAACTCAGGCGAGCGTTTAAGATTCTTTATCGACAAAACCTCACCTTAGATATTGCCCTGCAGCGTCTCGATACCATGCTCAAAGAGACCCCGGAGCTGAAAGTACTCATTGATTCCATTCGCTCGTCGGAACGGGGCATAGTGCGCTGACTCAATGGTCGACGACCAGCGCGGGTTTGGCGTGAAAGACGGCCAGGAGACAGAAGAGCTGCGTAGAACGAGCGTCCGCGTCGCCGTAGTTGCCGGAGAGCCCTCTGGGGACGTACTCGGGGCTCGGGTTATGAGGGCGCTTCGCTCAGCCCTGCCTCATTTGGATTTCGTCTTTGAAGGCGTTGGTGGTCAGGCGATGCTCGCGGAGGGATTTGACAGCTTATTTCCGCTGGAACGTCTCTCCGTTATGGGACTGGTGGAGCCCCTTGGCCGGCTGCCGGAACTCTTTCGACGTCGACGCGGCTTGGTTGAACGCTGGCGTGCTAACCCACCCGCGCTGTTTATTGGTATTGATGCGCCGGACTTCAACCTTGGTCTCGCTCGAAAGCTAAAGCACCACCGCATTACCACCGTGCATTTAGTCAGTCCAACCGTGTGGGCCTGGCGCCCTGGTCGTATTCGCGTCGTCGAGCGCTCCTGTGACCACTTGCTTTGCCTTTTTCCCTTTGAGCCAAAGCTGTATGAGCGTACTTCGGTAAAAGCCACCTTTGTCGGCCATCCTATGGTGGCGGTACGCAAGGAGGTAGGTGACCGCGCATCGGCACGTGGCAGTTTGTCACTGGATGCTAGCGATACCATCTTCGCCCTGTTGCCCGGGAGCAGAGAGGCCGAAATTCGTCAGCTGTTGCCCGACTTTGTGCATGCTGCGCAGCTCTTGCGGAGTCGTGATCCCTCTCGACGGGTTTTGCTTCCCGCAGCCAATACGGAGCGTCACTCACAGTTGCGGAGAATGCTCGATGAGCTGGACGTTAAGGGTGACATCACGCTATTGGACGGCCATTCGAGGGAGGCAATGCTGGCCGCAAACGTGGTGATACTCGCTTCAGGAACCGCCTCATTGGAGGCTATGTTGCTGGAGCGACCCATGGTGCTGGGCTATCGAGTAGCGGCTCTGTCTTGGACTATTCTCTCGAGGCTCGCGGTTACGAAGTATGTTGGCTTGCCAAACATCCTAGTTGGTCGGGCGATCGTTCCTGAGCTGCTCCAGGATGAGCTCTCGTACACTCAGCTGGCGCTAGAAGCGGAACGCTTGCTATTTGAAGGAGACGCGCAGCTTCAAGCGCTGGCCCAAGTGCGAAGCAGTCTAGAACTCGATTTTGATGAGGCAGTCGGTAAAACACTGATGCCCTTATTGTGACCAAAAAGTTCTGAAGCACGCGTGTTGAAGCCATGGTGTATGAGACGAATATTCCTAAGGCGATGTGTCTCAGGCCGCCCTTAAACAGGGGCGCGCTCGAACTGATAAGCGCTTTTCTCGCATCCATAGAGTGAGTCGCACGTGACCGACACCGTCGATAGCACCTCTGACCATTCCGTACTGCCCCCGCTCGTCCGCGCGTCGGATCCTCTTCCCGATTTAGCGAAATTGGCGAGTGATAGGGTGGTCGTAGGAGTGGATGAAGTAGGCCGAGGCCCTTTAGCCGGTGATGTGGTGGCCGCAGCAGTCGCGCTCGACCCCGATCGCTCGATAGCGGGCTTAGCGGACTCAAAGACTCTTTCGGAAGAGCAACGGGAGGCTCGCGCCGCTGAAGTTGAGGCCTTTTCGCGAATGTGGGCGATCGGCCGCGCAAGCCCCCAGGAGATTGATGAGCTTAACATCTTGCAGGCTAGTCTTTTGGCCATGGCGCGCGCGGTCGCTGCGCTGCCCATACAACCGGATGTTGTCCTGGTGGATGGCCGCCACCTGCCTAAGTGGCCCTACGCTAGCTGCGCTGTGATCAAGGGAGACGCGCGTGTGGACGCGATTGCGGCCGCCTCAATCATCGCCAAAGTAACGCGCGACAGAGCTATGTATCGCATTCATGAACGCTGGCCTGAATATGGCTTCGATTCCCATAAGGGCTATCCGACGGCACGGCATATCGCCGCCTTGCAGCAGCACGGACCCTGTCCGATCCACCGTCAAAGTTTTGGCCCGGTAAAAAATCTTCTCTAAATTGCGTCGCAAGGCTTTTTTTTGAGCCTCTCAGCCTTACACTGACGCCCGGCGGTGTCTCAGGCCAAAGGAGCTTGATCGTTTCGTGACAGATTTTGTCCACTTGCGGGTCCATAGTGAATTTTCGCTAAGCGACGGCTTAGTTCGAATCAAAACACTCACTAAGCGAGTGGCAGAATTGGGCATGCACGCGGTTGCCGTGACCGACAATTGCAACTTCTATGGACTCGTTAAGTTTCAAAAAGCCGCCCTCGCAGCCGGCGTTAAGCCTATTTTTGGCGCCGACCTTTGGATCGCAGACGACGGCGAGGGCAAGAACGCTTTCCCGGCCTCCTTCCTCATCCTGAATGAGACCGGATATCACAATCTAACCTGTCTGATCTCGCGCGCGTTTCAGGACGGTCAGTCGGTGGACGGGCCGCGGGTGGCCCGGAACTGGCTAGAAACCATGAACGAAGGCTTGATCGCACTGTCTGGTGGCATCGCCGGCGATGTGGGACAAGCGCTCTACAACAACCAGCTTGATCAGGCCAAGGACCGGCTAAGCTGGTGGCTGAACCACTTCCCTGACCGTTTCTATCATGAACTCCACCGAACGGGGAGAGAGGGAGAGGAAGACTATCTGCGTCAAGCGCTAGCGCTTGCTGGAGCAACAAACACCCCTGTGGTCGCTACAAACGATGTGCGGTTTGTAAATGCGGCAGAGTTTGAAGCTCATGAAGCGCGCGTGTGCATCGCCGAGCACCGAGTGCTGGGCGATCCGCGACGCCCTCGGCGCTACAGCGAGCAGCAGTTCTTACGTTCCCAGCAGGAAATGCTCGAACTGTTCTCCGACCTTCCCGAAGCACTCGCGAACAGTGTCGAGATCGCAAAGCGCTGTTCCATGCTGGTGCCATTGGGGCGAGTCTGCTTACCTGAGTATCCGATTCCTACGGGCATGACGATCGATGAATTTTTTCGCGACTCCTCGCATCGCGGCCTTGATGAGCGCCTGCGCGTCATTCAAGGAAAGTCTTCCGAGGACCCCGGGGAACTCGAAGCGCGCTACCGCGAACGCTTGGATTTTGAACTCGATACGATCTTGGCCATGGGGTTTCCCGGCTACTTCCTCATCGTTATGGACTTCATTCGCTGGGCAAAAGAGCGCGGCATTCCGGTAGGACCAGGGCGTGGCTCCGGTGCCGGGTCGCTGGTCGCTTATGCGCTCTCCATTACCGATTTAGACCCGATCGAATACGACCTGCTGTTCGAGCGCTTCCTAAATCCGGAACGCGTGTCGATGCCGGACTTCGACGTGGACTTCTGTATGGAGCGGCGCGACGAGGTCATCGACTACGTAGCCCAACGCTACGGTCGTGAGGCCGTATCCCAG
>JBCCQO010000006.1:0-24719 GCA_039024595.1 Pseudomonadota bacterium
CTGCAAAACCTTAGCTAGGTATTCGCCGTGACTTAGGCCTTCTACCGAAAATACCTGTCCAAAATAACCCTTCGAAAATCACTCCGAGCACAATAAAGACTAAACCACCGACCGGCACTCCAAAGGAGTAACAGGCGATGGCAGCAAAAAAGCATAAAGTGGTTAGCGCGATTCTGAGTAGCAGTTTCATTAGTGCCTCCTTTAGGCAGCGCTAGAGCTTCGAAACGTTTACGACCGCGGAGGTAGCACGCCGTCCGAAAACCTGTAATTACTAATGACACATTCTATTTCCACTCAAGTTCAAGCTCACGATGAGTTTGAGCGCAATCTCGCAGGTAAAGATTTATAAGAGATTGGTAAGGAATACCCTTCGCATCAGCCATACTCTTGAAATAGTCGATTGTGTCTTCATCCAAACGGATTGTGATCTGCTTTTTCAATCTCTGGGCATAAGGGTTTGGGATCGAGTCGGAAAAGTCGTAACTGTTACGCATGGCGATGACCCTCGTATATTCGGCGTTCGTCTCGGTCAGCCTTCCTAGCTGAGATGATACGGATTGATTCTTTTGATCTGATGCAGTGGCATACAATTAACAATCGAGAATCAATGCTTGTACCTAGGAGAATGAAACGATCTTCATCGCTTGAATGATCCGGATCAGGTATTAACCGGGCAAATACGTCGGTAAAGACTGTTTTCGCCTCTTCAAAGCCGACACCGTGCTTCTTGAGATTGGAAGCATTCTTAGTCTCATCCCATTCAAACGTCAGAAAACTCACACGGGCTAATATAACTACATTGTAGTTATAAACAAGAGTCTTATCGAAAATGGCCGTTGACACCTGGTTTACACACCCGATGTCGAAGGTAGGATTGGCTTGAGTTTTTCACTCCATTTTGTATCCCACGGAGTAGATCGCGTGAATCAGTGTCTCTCCATCCATTGCGTCCGTGAGTTTCTTTCTGAGGTTCTTGATGTGACTGTCGACGGTGCGGTTACTTACGATCCGATTGTCTGGGTAACTGGCCCGCATGAGCGCATCTCTTGAGAAAGGTCTGCCGGGTTTCCGCATCATGGTTTTGAGCAAGCGGAATTCGACGGGTGTAAGCTCCATGAGTTCGCCGTTTGCGGTGCAGGTCAGCATTTCAGTGTCTAGAGTGACACCTCGATATTTTAGTTCGAAGTCATTCTCGGAACTGTGTGCGCTGTTTGCCCGCCGGAGAATATTGCGGACACGAACGGCGACTTCTCGTCCGTTAAACGGTTTGCAGATGTAATCATCAGCACCGAGTTCCAAGCCGATTAGCCGATCAATTTCATCCACTTTTGCGGTCACCATCACGATGGGTAGGTCGGAAAACTGTCGTACTTCTTTGCAAATGGTGATGCCATCCATTCCGGGTAGCATGAGATCGAGCATGAGCAAATCCGGGGGCGTGTCTCTCACGAGGCGGACCACATTTGTCCCTTCATGGAGTACATCGGTCTCATAACCGGCGGCGCGGAGATAATCGCGCAGCACAAAAGCGATCTTCTCTTCGTCTTCTACAATTAGAATGCGTTCTGCCATAGATGTTTTGCCTGCTGAAGTATGGCTTTAGATCACGAGTGGCAATCGGATTTGAATCTTAAGACCGCCTAAGTCACTCGAAGTCGCTTGGATATCTCCCTGATGCGCCTCCACAATATTTTCGCAAATGGCCAAGCCGAGTCCCGCTCCGCCTTTGCGTCGATTCCTTGACTCATCGTTGCGATACAGCGGCTCAAATAAAGCTTCAAATTCGCTGGGGTCTACCCCGGGTGATGAGTCTTCGATATTGATCAGTGCATGGGTCTCTCCATTAGATACGCCGAGTCTGATTTCGCCTGGCGCATCGGTGTACGCAATGGCGTTTCCTATCAAGTTCACGAAGAGCTGATCTAGCCGTGCTTCATCCGCTCGAATCGTCAGCGCGTCATCGACCGATACGGTCAGGCGATGCCCTGCGCCTGCGATTCGGTTTTCATTGTCTTTCGCTATTTGACGCAAGAACTCGCTCAGATCCAGCGTGGAAAATTCATAGCGCAGTCCGCCGGCGTCTGACAGCGACAATTGATAGAGATCATCCACTAGTTTTTTCAGGCGCTGGACTTCTTGATCAATTGAGTCGATTTGAACTTCGTCAAGCGGTCGAATGCCGTCTTTTACCGTATCGATTTCACCAGCTAACGAGGTCAACGGCGTACGCAGCTCGTGCGAAATATCCATCAGCCACCGTTGCCGTGACTCTCGATTTTTCTCAAGGCGGCTGGCTAGTGTGTCGATATCGCGCATGATCAATCCCAGCTCGTCATGGGGGGCATCGGTAAAACGCACACCGTAGTCGCCGGCTGATAGGGCTTGGATATTGCTGGCAATTCGGCGCATTGGTTTGAGCAACGTGCGGGTAAATACCAACGACATGGCCAGGGCGATTATTGAGGCGGCGATAGAAACGAGTCCGAGTGATTGTATTTGTCGCTTGAGGAACAAAGCGCCATCGGTAGGAATGACCGGATGGCTGGTAATTAAGCGCACAACGCTACCATCACCGAGTGTGAGTTCGCTCTCGATATCCCGATGGTCCGGTAGGTCCGAATCAAGGCCGTAAATGAGTGCGCCGGATTGATCGTAGATTCGAAGGCTGGGTATATCTCGAACGCTTCGACGGCGCATGGATGGCTTCATTACCGAAGGAGGAGGGCCCGGTGGTCGTTCTGCTCGACTGATACGAAGTTGCTCAAGGCGCAACAGGCGTCGGAAGCGAAAGGAGTCGAGCCCGGCCCAGCTAGAATCATTGTCGTTATAGCTTTCCACAAGCACGCTGGCGACCCGCTCGTGATAGAGCTGCGCCGCGTCTTCCAAGTAGCGCTCAAAATTGTTTTTAACGGCAAGCTGAACAAACCACAGCGCTCCTGCCAGAACGCTGATCACGGCCAAAAACAGCCAAAGGCTCAATTTTCTAGCTAGCGAGAACTTCATGCTTTGCACTTGCGGGTTATCAGCTGCGTATTGAAACCGGACGGCCCGTAATAGAAAAGCCCATTAAACCCCCAGTCGAGCGGATTAGCGTCTTTCTATCGCCCCTCTGCACAGAATCTCCATGCTTGCTTTCTACACTCCTCTCAGATCAGCCTTCTGAGACAAGTTATGAAATTCTTTGCGTTCGCGGCCGGGACAAAAGTGTTGACCACACGTTTTGTTTTGCCAGTTCCGGCTTTAACTGCCCTGATTGTAAGTACCTTGCTGGTAAGCGGCTGCGATGACGGCGGTAGCAGCTCGAGCGCCAGCGAAGAGAGCAGCGGGCGCAGTCTGCGAATGGTTAACGCGGTCGTGGGTTCCGTGTCGATCGGATGGGAAATCAGCGAGTCGGATCAAGGCTCCGTCAGCTATGGTCGAGCAAGTAATGCCATCTCAATCATTGATGGCGAGAAACCTCTTACCTTTTACCAAGTGCAGGCCGATGGGGATCTCGACTACTTCGATCTTGCCTTTGATTTCGATCTGGAAGGTGACTCGGACGTCTTGATCGTTCTTTATGGCACGCTTGATTCGCTCGACTATCTGATTATCGAAGAAGAGACCTTCGATTTGGATGAGGACGAAGGACGGGTTGGTCTCTTGAATCTGAGTTCCGCGTTCCCGTCCTTAGATCTTTATCTGACCGATGACGAGGATGGAGTGTTCGCCGCAACGCCGCTTGTTGCTAGCGACTTTGCTCTTTTTTCAGGCGTTGAGACGTTTACCGAGGGTGACTTCGAGCTTGAATTAACCGCGACTGGAGATAAAACGATTATCTTCGACGCAGGTGCTGTGTCGATCGACGAGGATCGGAATCACTTCTACCTGGTAATGGATTTTTCTAGCAACAGTCAGTCGCTGATCCTGTTGGAGGTAGTAGGTAGTCAAGCAGGTCGGCAACTTGTGAATGAGGAGTCTGTCGGTTACTTACGCTTTTTCAATGGCATCGCCGACTACCCGGCGGTCGACGTCTATCTGGGCAACACCTCGGGAACGCCACTGTTCGAAAACCAAAGCTTCCAGCAGTTGACGACCCATGCAGAGCTAGACCCTGGTGCTTACAACGTCAATATTACGCCCACCGGTGTGACTGATACCTTCTTCTTCGAAGGGCAAATCAACATCGTGTCCGGTCTCTACAACACCTTGTTTGTTGCCGGTCTCTCTCAGGACGAAGATGTCGGCGGCAACCTACTTGTCGATGAGGTTCGGCCTATCGACACCGGTGCGCTGGTCAGCTTCATCAACGCTTCACCAAGCAACGAGGCTGTAGACGTCTACTTGTTGCTCCCAGGACAACCCATCACCGACTCGGTACCCGTGGTATCGGCCTTAGCGCCCTTTCTCAGTTTCGACTTTGAGCAGGAGGCGGGAGAGTTTCAGCTTTCGCTGATTCAGAGCTCTAACGACGCAGTTATCTTGAGTCCGATTCCTATTGCCTTCGAGGTCGGTGAGGTAACGGAGATTTTCTTTACCGACGCACAAGGTGGTGGCACGCCTGGTGAAGTGACCGTAGTTCGGACCGATATAGATTGACCGCAGAGAGCGGAGAGCTGCAACCGAAGTGATTAAGGCTCTTGGAGTAGGGACTGGTTGGGTTTACCGCCGTTCTCCCAGCGAACTGCACAGAAACTCCACGATGAATCGCTAAGCTATGTTCCTTTAATTGATGAGCAGGTAACAGCTAATGACTATCCGCATTCATACGTATCGTTATCGAAGCTACCGATGGTCGCAAATATTGAGCAAAGGATTGAGCGCGGCAGCAGTACTGATCGTCGGTATTGCGCTCGTTAACGGCAGCAGTACGGATACGCCCTTTAAGCAACCGATTCGGTCATTCCTCGAACACTCAATGCAGGGCGAGTCCCGCTAATGCCCAGCTCTCGGCAGAGAGAGACGTTAGCAAAATGATCGCAAATGCGATCAGAAGAAAAACCGCATAGCTTGTGGGTGCTCTTTGATTCGGCTGGTGAGGCTCGCCTGGCCTTTGCCTACCGGCTGCCTCGACCTTGGTATGGGCCAACAACGTTATCGCGTAGGCGACCGCTAGACAGGTCAGCAGTCCGGTCACGTTCCACCACATCCAAAATAGCTGCGGTTGAAATTTCCATAGACCAAGGTTTACGGTAGCTCCGGTCAGAAGCCCGGCACTAGCGGCCAAAGAAGAGGTTCGCTTGCTCCCAATTGCGAGCAGAAATACGCCTAGGATGGGGCCGAATAAGGCCGATCCCACCTTGTTGATTGCCTCAATTACTGTCGGCGCGATTGCGCCTGCAAACAAAGACGTAATAAGAATCGCCACTCCCCAAAGCAGCGACGTAGCCCTTGCCCAAGTTAGTTGAGCTGAGGGGTTGTTTGGTTTGACGCCGATGCTCTCAAGATCACTCAACGTGGCCGCAGACAGGGAGTTAACCGCGGAGCTCAACGACGACATCGCCGCCGACAGGATCGCCACCAGCAAAAGACCGATCGCCCCGTGGGGCAGGTATTCAATAATAAATAGCGGCATCAGGTAATCGGGTTTGTCCGTAGGAATTCGTGCAAGCAGTGACGAATCGTTTTGCGCGACGTACCCCACCAGCAATCCGACCAAGCAATAGAGCAGCACAAGGGGAAAGCGCAGCAGACCGTTGGCTAACAGTAGCTTCTGCGCATCGCGTAGGGAACGTGCTGAGAGTATGCGCTGCGCTTCAGACTGGTCGCAGCCATAGTACGATGCATAAAGCACTACGCCTCCGATCAACATCGGCCAAAAGCCAAAGCCGTCTCCATTCAGGCCAAGCGCAGAGAAGTTGATTGCGATCATTCGCTCGCTCGCGACGCCCTCAAGAGCAGTACCAAGACTCCCAGCACTTGCGAGCGCGTAAGCGCCAACCAGAAGAAGACCGATGAAAATAAGGATCATCTGCAGCGCGTCGCCATAAACCACCGCTCGCATGCCGCCGGTGCTCGCATAAAGCAAGGTAATCACACCAACCCAAAGAATCGCTTGCCAGTGACTGATGCCGAGTACCGCATCGAGGATCAGAGCCATGGCGTACACCATGATCCCGGTGGAGAAAGAGCGGACCACCTGAAAGGAAAGGCTCACTAAGAGCCGTGTCCTTAAGTCAAAGCGACGCTCTAGATAGCTATAAATGCTAACGGCACCCGCTCGATAAAGCGCTGGGGTGACCACAAAAATTAGCAGGATCATCGCCAGCGGAAGCGCTAACTCATAGCTCAACCACTTGAGCCCGCCGTCTTCGCGTAGGCCTACGAAAGCGGGTGCGGAAATAAAGCTGATCGCAGACAGCTGAGTCGCCATGGTCGATAGGGTCAGTGGCGCCCAGCTAATGGTTCTACCCGCCAGATAATAGTCTTTTTCGTTTTGCTGCTGGCGAAGCGCGTAGCCGAGCAGCAGTAAGCCCACTAGGTAGCTCACGACTACAAAGACATCCAGACCGTTCACGCGCAGCGCATCCGCAATTTAGCCAATAACTAACAATGAAATAAAAAATAGGCGTGCTCGGACCTTAGCGCCTGCCCGCCGCCATCACAACGACAGACCTTAAGGCCGCTAACTCGCCCGTAGCTTGTCGATCGACCTTACCGAGTCGGCGATCAACTTAGGCCCTTGGTAGATAAAGCCCGTGTAGATTTGGACGAGATCGGCACCCAAGTGAATTTTTCTAGCGGCGTCTTCGCCGCTGTTGATGCCGCCCACGCCGACAATAGCGACGCTGCCACCGACCGCGTCAGCAACCGCCTTCAAAACTCGGTCCGCGTCGTCGCGAACGGGCACACCACTCAGCCCGCCCTGTTCCTGCGCGTGTTTCTCGCCGACCACGGCTGCGCGTTCTACGGTGGTATTACTGACAATAACCCCGTCTATCCCTTCCTCTTTGATAATCGAGGCCGTGTTTACGGCCGTCTCATCGTCCATATCCGGCGCTATTTTGACGGTCAGCGGAACGTACTTTTGATGCTGGCGGTGGAGTGCGCTGTGCTCTCGTTTTAGACCGGCGAGTAAATGTTTTAGCTGATCTTCGTGCTGCAGATTTCGCAGGCCCGGCGTGTTCGGTGATGAAATGTTTACGGTCACGTAGGAGGCCAGTGAGTAAACATTACGTAAGCACTGGACATAGTCGCTAAGCGCTTCATCTTCACTGGTCGTCTTATTCTTGCCGATGTTAATGCCAAGAACACCGTCAAAGTTAGCCAAGGCCACACGGCGAGCCAGGGCTTGAACCCCGTCATTGTTGAAGCCCATCCGGTTGATGATTGCCTGCTTGCTCGAAAGCCGAAACATTCGCGGCTTCGGGTTTCCCGGCTGTGCTTTGGGTGTGACCGTACCAACCTCGATAAAACCAAAGCCGAGCGCCGCCAGACCGTCTAAGTACCGAGCATCTTTATCTAAACCGGCGGCTAAACCCACCGGATTCGGAAAGCGGAGGCCCATCACTTCCACCGGCGTACTGGCCACTGTCGGCGCAATCAAGCCGCTGAGGTGAAGCTTGTCGAGTGCTCTTAAAGAGCTCAGAGATAGGTCGTGAGCCGTTTCGGCCGGTAGAGAAAACAGTAGAGGACGCAGCGCGCGATACACGTTAGTAAACGTCGCGCTGATATCGTCGCTCTTCTCGTAGCTTCTCTACATAGATTTCGGCGTCTTCCTTGCTGCGCTTACCGTGAGTGCTGATCACATCGATCAGGGCCTGATGTACATCTTTGGCCATCCTATTGGCGTCGCCGCAGACGTAGAAATGAGCCCCGTCTTCTAGCCAGGTAAACAGTTCTTCGCCTTTTTCCAAGAGCCGGTCTTGCACGTAGATTTTGTGTTCTTGATCGCGACTGAACGCGACATCCAAATGGGTGAGCAATCCGGATTTCATATAAGCCTGCAGCTCGACCTGGTACAAGAAGTCCTGCGTGAAGTGAGGATTACCAAAGAACAGCCAGTTTTTTCCATCGCTGCCGCGCGCATCGCGTTCTTGCAAGAAGGCGCGAAACGGCGCAATTCCGGTGCCTGGTCCTACCATGATAATCGGCGTGGCATCGCTCTGCGGGAGGCGGAAGTTGTCATTGCTCTCAATGTAGACCCGCGCCGGATCGCCGTAGCTCGCCCGTCGACCCAAATGCCCGGAGGCGCCGCCCAGGTGCGCTCGCCCGAAGGCCTCATACTCAACAACTCCCACCGTAAGGTGGACTTCTTCTTCCACCTCCGCCTGACTAGACGCTATTGAATAAAGGCGGGGTTGAACCTTGCGCAGGCAGTCAACCAAGGCCTGCGCATCTAGTACGCCGGGGTGCTCATGGATGACATCGAAGATTTGACGGTCTTCCAGATAAGTGCGCATCGCTCCCTTATCGTAGACCAGTGCAAGGAGGTCGGCGCTGTCCGTGGCTTTGGCGTACTTTTCGATAAAACCCGGATAGGACTGGGTGAGTTCTAAGTCCTCGATGAGCGTCTCGCGCAGCGATTTTTGCTGTTCGCCCAGGGTGACTTCCGTATCCCCATCAAGCTTAAGAAGTGCGAGTATGTCGTCCACCTCGTCGGCATTGTTTAGGAAGTACACGCCCAGCGAATCACCAGGCTGATAACTCAAACCCGAGTCTTCTAAAGAGACTTCAATATGGCGAACGTCCTTTGTTGAGTCCCGGCCAGTGATTTTTTGTACCGCGCTGATCTCACCGGCAAAAGGGTTCTTCTTATTGAATTGCGATATCGGTGCCGTCGCCGGATGCAATCCTTGAACAATCGAAACGACGTTATCGGCAGCACCTTCAACCGCAGCTTTCAGTTCCGGCTCAAAGGCCGTGACTGCGCCGTCTATCCAAGCCGGTGCATGATCATCGTAGTCCACATCCAGTAGAGCTTTTTCTACCAAGACTTCCGCACCCAAGTTCTTGAATCGGTCCTCAAAGTCGATGGCAGTTTGACAGAAGAATTCGTAACTCGAATCGCCCAGTCCCAACACGGCCACCTTGCATGCATCTAGCTTCGGGGCTTTCTTAGACACCAGGAATTCATAAAGCTTCTCAGCGGGTTCCGGCGGCTCTCCCTCTCCATAGGTGGATACCACCACCGCCAGATACTTCTCATTTTTGAGTTGGGTGGGCTTGTAGTCCGCCATATCCACCAGTTTGGCTTCCATTCCCCGAGCAACCGCTTGTTCGACCAGATCTTGAGCTACGTGCTTGGCGTTACCCGTTTGCGAGCCGTACAGAACCGTGAGCTTGGCGGCTTCGACGGCGCTCGCCGTGGGTGCGGCAACCGCGCCCGTGCCGGCAGCAGATGCGGCCATATAGCCACTGATCCACGCCTTTTGAATCGGCGTGAGCGACTCCATCAGCTTGTCCAGATGCTGAGTTTGTTCCGGAGTAAGAGGACTCACGCCCGGAGGTAATTGTGCTAAAAACATGTTGCTATGCCTTTGCCTACTCGGCGTTTTTGCTTGTGACCCAACGCTATGCTCCAGCCCGGTGCCGGTCACCCGCATGGACATCGCCGATTCGCATGTATCCTCGTTCTGCCAATGGGTGAGTGGGTAACCCATGGCGCTCCAAATAGGCCCCAAGCTCTTCCGCTGTCCAATCCAGTAGGGGCGAAACACGAAGGCGACCGCTCGCCATCACGACAGGCTCGACTGCATCGCCGCCTGCCTCACGGGTCGATTCCTGCAGCCAAGTGCGTGCGCTGAAATCTAACAATGCTCGTTTCAAGGGCTCTAGCTTATTCAAGCGGCGGTAGGTCTGCATGCCTTGCTCGCCTTGCGTCCAGAGTTTTCCGAACTTCGCTTCCTGGCGGGCGCTACTCATCGAAGGACGATAAATATGTAGGTTGAGTGCTAGGGCCTCGCGAAGCTGTTCCGCATAGCGATAGGTTTCCGGATAAAGATAGCCGGTATCGATCAGCAAGACGGGTATGTCGCTTTGTGCTTGGGCCGCTAAATGCAGCAGCGCCGCCGATTCTAATCCAAAGTCCGAAACTACCACCTTTGGACCTGGGAGCTGTGAAAGCGCCCAAGCGACCCGACGTTCGACGCTTTCTTTTTCGAATGCCAAGTTGGCACTTTGCGCAAGGCCCGATAGTAGGGAAGGATCATTCTCGGCGTATGCCGAGGTCTCATCGCTGTTTGTTATCGGCGTATCCGCTGCCGTATCCGTCGAAGAGCTTGTCGATGTATGAGTAGCCATTTCCTGTTCCGCGTCTGGTCTTAGGCGTGGAAATCAGTGACGGAGACTTTCACTTCCGGCACAACTCCCGCGCGGATAACGAAATCGCCGAAGCATTCATTCTCGTTGCGCTCGATGACCCAGCGACCGATCAAGACGTCCAGGTCCTCAAGGATCACTTCGGGGCTCACGTTTTCCATATGCAGCTTGGGAATGCGCGTGCCGACGAGATTACCGCCGAGGTAAAAGTTATATTTGCCCGGACCCTTGCCAACTAAACCTGCTTCTGCCAGCAACGCCCGTCCGCAGCCATTGGGGCACCCGACGACGCGCAACACAATGTGCTCCTCGGCAACGCCGTGCTTTGCCAAAAGACCTTCAACGTCCGCTATCAGCGAGGGCAGAAAACGCTCCGCTTCGGCCATAGCCAGAGGGCAAGTGGGCAGTGACACGCAGGCCATCGAGTTTTTCTTTTGTTCCGACACGCCGTCATCGATCAAACCGTGGTCACGGGCTATGCGCTCTATCTCTTCGCGTTGCTCTGCCGGCACGCCCGCTATCACCAGGTTCTGATTAGCGGTCATGCGAAAATCGCCCTGATGGATCTCCGCAATTTTGCGGACACCGGTTTTTAACGGCTTGTCTGGGTAGTCCAGAATACGTCCACTGAGCAAATACAGGGTAAGGTGATGCTTTCCATCAACGCCTTCGACCCAACCAAAGCGATCCCCACGACTAGTGAACTCGAAAGGTCGACTCTCTTCAAACTGGACCCCCGCACGTTTTTCAACTTCTTTTTTGAAGGCATCCACACCGACGCGATCCAGCGTGTATTTGGTCTTCGCGTTCTTTCGGTTAGAACGATTCCCCCAGTCGCGCTGAACGGACACAACGTGTTCGGCAATTGCCAGCGTGTGCTCAAGCGGGATGTAACCGAAGTCATCGGCCTTCCGTGGATAGGTTGCCGTATCTCCGTGAGTCATCGCCAGGCCGCCGCCCACTAAGACGTTAAAACCCACCAACTTGCCGTTCTCTGCGATGGCAATAAAGTTTAAATCGTTGGCGTGAATATCGACTTCGTTGTTGGGCGGTATCGATACGGTCGTCTTAAATTTTCGCGGCAGATAGTTGGAACCTAGAATCGGTTCCTCCGTGGTTTTCGCCTTTTCTCCATCTAGCCAGATTTCGACGTAGGCCTTCGTTTTCGGTAGGAGGTGCTCCGAAATCTTTTTTGACCATTCGTAGGCTTCTTGATGCAGCTCCGATTCGACTGGATTGGTTGTACATAAAACGTTTCTGTTGACGTCTCCCGCAGTCGCAATCGAGTCGATGCCGGTGCTGTTCAGGACTTGGTGCATATCCTTTATGTGCGGTTTGAGAACGCCGTGGAACTGGAAAGTCTGCCGGGTCGTTAGCCTGATCGAGCCGTACATCGTGTGCTCTTCCGCAAAACGGTCGATGACTAACCACTGTTCAGGTGTGATGATCCCACCAGGCATTCGCGCTCGAAGCATGACGTTATGGAGCGGCTCAAGCTTCTGCTTAGCCCGCTCCGGTCGAATATCCCGGTCGTCCTGCTGGTACATCCCATGGAAGCGAATCAGCTGGAAGTTATCCGCCGTGAATCCGCCCGTTAAAGGATCTTGGAGATCGCTCGCGATGGTGCCGCGCAAAAAGTCGCTCTCGCGCTTGATACGCTCGTTGTCCGAGAGCTTGACCTCCTCGCTTTGCGTACTCTGTTCAGCTTTCTGAAGCATGATGTTTGATTCTGTTAATGGTGCGTGACTGTATGCGGATTCGTCGCCGTATCGTTTTTGCTTTTTTTGAGGGTCGCTATTCGCGCTTTGTCTTTTTTCCTGATTGCTTTTCGTTGCTCGTTGCTAATCGTGTATCGATCACTACCTAATGATCTCGTCCCCGAGTCGGCCTAGGCTGGCTCTTTGGTACGACGCAGGTAGGGAAACACCGTCTCGAACTCGCCAAATTTCGCTTTGGCGTCTTCGTCGCTGACCGCAGGAGGAATGATCACATCCTGTCCTGGCACCCAGTTTGCCGGCGTTGCAACGCCTTTCGCGCTCGTCTGCAAACCATCGAGTGCACGTAGGATTTCGGCAAAGTTTCTACCCACCGTCATCGGGTAAGTCATCGAGAGCTTTAGTTGCTTGTCGGGACCAATGATGAAAACAGAGCGAACGGTTGCGCTGTCTGCGGGTGTTCGCCCATCCGGAAGATAGGCCTCAGCCGGCAACATGTCGTACAGCTTCGATACGACAAGACCATCGTCGGCGATGATCGGAAACCCGGCCGGTGCTCCTGCAAAGCTTTCGATATCACCTTTCCACCTTTTGTGGTCCTCTGCGCTATCCACCGAAACGCCAATCACTTTTGTATTGCGCTTCTCCCAATCTTCTGCGAGCTGGGATGCGGCTGCGAACTCGGTCGTGCATACAGGAGTGAAGTCTTTTGGATGGCTAAACAGGATCGCCCAGCTGTCGCCGATCCAATCGTGAAAGCTGATTTCTCCCTGATCCGTGTGGGCAGTGAAATCGGGCACCGTGTCGTTGATGCGAAGGGACATCGTCTTAATTCCTCTGTTCTTTCTCTGGCAGTTCTTTGATGTATCTGTCTTGTTTCTAGTCAGCCCGCGATGTGAGCGGCTTAGCTCAATCACCTTGGTCCTATTAGTTCAGCCCGCAGTTCAGCCCGCAGTTCAGCCCAGAAATTAGTTCAGCCTAAAAATTTCAGCGCAGTAAGTTCAGCCTGAGCAGTTGGCCTTAAGGCGCGTTCTACTGCGACCGTACTTTCCAAGGTGCTCACTTCCTGAACATCCGGCGTCGCCAAATTGCCGACGTCTATACCGGCGATCCACTCGCTTTTCACTGTCTTTTCGTGCTGCGGGATGCTTACGCATTGCGAGTACCGTCAGTTCACGGTCGCCGCGGGGCGCAAGAGTAGCAAAAAAACTATTGGCAATTCAGAGGTTTATGGAATAACGATATAACGTGTAACCGGGCCTTTTGGCGCTGTTAAAGTCGCCCTCGTACGGACTTACTGTCCTTTTCGTCTGCTCCCGGGCGCGTTCCGTGGTATACCGTTCTTCCTTCCTAATAACGCTAAGTAGAATAGAGGTTCGTACTATGTCCGATGATTCAGTGCTCGATCAGTCCCTACCGGCGGTATTTCAGCCCGGATGCCTGTCACACGTCACCGTCTTTATTACCGGGGGTGGAAGCGGCATTAACCTTGGAATCGGTCATACGCTTGCCGCCTTAGGTGCGAAGGTCGGTATTTGTGGGCGCAATCAGGAGCGTCTCGATTCTGCCGTTGCAGCGCTTCGAGTGCACGGCGGTGAAGTATTTGCGCAAAGCGCCGACGTGCGCGACTCAGAGGCTTTGAAGAGCGCCATCGACAACTGCGGCGAAGCACTTGGACCGATGAACTATTTGATTGCCGGCGCAGCAGGGAATTTTGTCTGCCCGGCCGAGAAACTAAGCGATAACGGTTTCCGGGCGGTAATGGAGATCGATCTGTTCGGAACGTTCCTCGCTGCCAAACACGCCCTCAAGCAATTGAAAGACACTCGCGGCAGCGCTCTGTTCGTAACAGCCGGTCAGGCTTTCGATCCTTACTTTGGTCAGGCACACGTCGGTTCCGCCAAGGCGGGAATTGAAATGCTGATGCAGACGCTGGCGGTCGAATGGGGCGAGTACGGTATTCGCGTCAACACGGTCATTCCAGGGCCCATTGCGAACACGAAGGGTATGGAAGTGCTTGGCGGGGATATGAGCGACGAACGTCTGTCTGCGGCGGTGCCACTGGGAGCCCTTGGCAACGCATCGGATATCGCTAATCTAGCCGCCTTTTTGGCATCACCGCTTGCGGCCTGGATAACCGGAGCAAGTATTAGAGTTGATGGCGGTTCCAACCTTCTTGGCGCTGGAGGATTCAACGCGTCGGTAAAGCAGTTCTTTGCAGCCGCGGAGTAATAACTAATTTCTCCAGCGGGCGAGTCAGCTAGCGGCTGCCTTCGCAGCGGCCGCCGCGGTAAGGTTTGAGCATGGTTTTAAGCTACATTTATGGCGACCTGGATTTCTCAGCGGGTAAAAGCAAACGTGTCGTGGTCAGCGCGCATGTTGGCTTTTTTGGTACCTCATGACGATCGCTGGAAATTTATTTTCTCGTTTTCATGCGCAATTTGAGCGCCATAGCACCAAGGCCGCGTTATCGCTCCCCGATGCGCATGAGCTTAGCTATGCAGAGCTAGACTCACGATCTGCACAAATCGCTAACTTGTTCGATTCCTTAGGAGTTCAGCCCGGTGAACGAGTTACCGTGCAGGTACCCAAGTCCCCGGAGGCACTGTGTTTGTATCTGGCCTGTCTGAGGGGAGGATTTGTTTTTCACCCACTGAATACGGGCTATCAACGAGCTGAGCTGGCGTTTTTCTTGGGCAACGCGGAACCGGCTCTTGTCGTCTGTGCCCAAGAGAAGCATGACCTTTTCGAAGAGCTGTGCACGGCGCATGGGATCCAAAACTTGCTCACCTTAAATGGAGATGGAACGGGCACTCTTGCGGAACAACGTCAACAGCAAAGTCGCCTTCAGCAGCCGTACGCAGCGAGCGAAGATTCACCCGCTGCGTTGCTTTACTCATCGGGTACCACGGGTGTTCCCAAGGGCATTGTGCTTTCTCATCAAAACCTTCTTTCCAACGGTGAAACGCTGGTGGAGATCTGGGGTTTTAAAGAGAACGATGTGCTGCTCCATGCCCTCCCGATTTATCACGTTCATGGCCTGTTCGTCGCGATTAGTTGTGCCCTACTGAGCGGCGCGACGATGCGTTGGCTGGATGTTTTCGACTTGGAACAGGTGCTCACGGACCTTCCCCACTGCTCGGTGATGATGGGTGTTCCGACCTATTACACAAGACTGCTTGGTGACAGCCGTTTGTCCCCCGACCTTTGCCGATCGCTTCGGGTGTTTATCTCCGGTTCCGCCCCCCTATTGATGGAAACTTTCAACGAGTTTGAAGCGCGCACCGGCCACAGGATTTTGGAACGCTATGGCATGAGCGAGGCGGGAATGATCACTTCGAACCCACTCGACGGGGAAAGGCGGCCGGGCACGGTAGGGTTCCCGCTGCC
Source organism: Pseudomonadota bacterium (assembly GCA_039024595.1). Classification (GTDB taxonomy): domain Bacteria; phylum Pseudomonadota; class Gammaproteobacteria; order Pseudomonadales; family Halieaceae; genus Congregibacter. The sequence goes on from JBCCQO010000006.1 coordinate 15,345, forward strand.
GCAGGTGGAGATTCGGATCGTCGATGACGGCGGCCAACTGTGTCCTAAAGGATCGGTTGGTAGCGTGCAAGTGCGAGGACCGAACGTGTTTTCTGGCTACTGGAAGCTTCCCGACAAAACGGCTGAAGATTTCGCCGACGACGGGTTCTTTCGCACCGGTGATCTTGGAAGCCTCGATGAGGCTGGTTATCTCTCGATCGTTGGACGGGCCAAGGATCTCATCATTAGCGGCGGTTTAAACGTTTATCCTAAAGAAGTCGAACTGGTCATCGATGAACTGCCCGGTATTCTTGAGTCTGCGGTAATTGGCGTTCCCCATGAGGATTTTGGTGAAGCGGTGGTAGCAGTAGTTGTGCGCGCGGGCGCAGCGACCGAATGCGCTAGCGAGGACGAGCTGATCGAAACACTGAAACGCGAAATCTCAGGATTTAAAGTACCGAAACGAGTCGTCTTCATTGAGGGGCTACCGCGCAACGGGAAGGGGAAGGTGCAAAAGAACCGGCTGCGTGAACGCTACGCGAGTTTGTTGCACTAGCCTTGTTAACCGCGACCGATTTTCTGCTCTATTCGTTTCTCTAGCTCCTAAACGTTTTTATTGACACAACGTTTAGGAGGCGATTTCCTCGCTGTTGGGCACGGCCTCGAAACCTTCGAATTGCGGGTGCCCCAAATACATAGTGCGTGTACCCCCGGCCCCTTTGTGGGCCTGCTTAAACGCGTCTGAATGGGTCCACGCCTCGAAGGCAGAACGGTCCGCCCACTGCGTGTGGGACGCGTAGAGCACGTGGTCCTCCGCTTCCGGGCCTTTCAACAGAACAAACGACCTAAAACCGGGTACGTCGCTCAGACGGCTCTCGCGGGTAAGCCAGACTTGCTCAAAATCCTGCTCGGACCCCTTGGCTATTCGAAAGCGATTCATGGCGATGAACATTGTGACACTCCTCCAATGGCTACCGACGCGAATGCTAGGTGACCGGAGCAGAAACGCAAGGGTATCTTAGTCAACCGCTGGCGACGCCTAGTCAGAGGGGCCGCTCATAGATCATCGCTGGCGGTGAAACGATATCGCGGAGACTGCTATTGGTCGTCGAATAAGCGGGAAGTGATGACTGTATTGGGCGAAGGCGTAGAACTCGAGAACAGCTACCCCATCTCGACCAGCGCGTTGTACTTAAAGAACGAACTTCCAGCTCCAGGCGTAGAGCAGAAGTATCACGGACAGCGCACCGAGCCAGCTAACCGCTGCCACTGCAGTCTGTCGCCATTGCGGATACTTATTGCGTTCCATCCTCTGTGACCCCTTAGGCTCTACTGAACACGAGTTTCAGTTGACGGAAGCTGGCCATGTTGAGTCCAGCGACACTGAGTTGAACCGAATAGCGGCGGGCTGCGTCGTAGAGCGTTTGCGCATGCTCTCCGACCAGTTGTGAAGCGGCCGCTAGCGCTGTGCCTGTCTCGATCGCGACCTGTGAGGCTTGCGCCACACGGAGCATGTTTCGCTCACCTGCTGATAAACAGGGGTGCGCTACGTAGCGCAGTTCCACCGGGTTTATCGAGCAACGCGTCAGTATGGTCATGTACTGATCGATGTGCCTTACCGCACCACCGCACTCAAACCGCTTGTAGGGGCCGGAAAGATCGCAGCCGACGCAGCGGTTTGCGCGGGTGGTCACCATCCACTGCCTTGCGCTCCAAACAAAAAGTTGGGCTCCGTTCGCGAGTTGGGAGAGCTTAACTTCATGCTCAACAACGGGTTTCGGAGTAGAGCTGTATTGAGCCAGTGAGACGAGCATTAGCAAAACCGCCATTCGAATCCGATAACAATAGGGCAAATGATAAGCATTATCAATAAATAAATTAGCTATCGAGAGTTCGCGAGCGTAAACAAGCGCCGTCGCAGCAGACGCTAGGTTATAGTCGAGACCAAGAATCTCGTTCTTTGGTCGTCATCAGCCCGGTTTTTGAACGTGCGAGGCGTCCATAACGGTGATTCGCTAGGCAACTTGTGTAAGGGATCAAATGCGTAAATCTGTGTTTATCACCGGAGCGGCCCAGGGCATTGGCTTGGAAATCGCTCGTCGTTTTGCCGCCAGCAACTGTTTCGTCGGTTTGTATGACATAAATGAAAGCGGTCTGTCGGCCCTTGAAAGGAGCGGGGAGTTTAGTGATGCCTGCTTCGGCTCGATCGATGTGACCGATAAGAACTCGGTCAGTGCGGCTTTAGAACACTTTTCAACCCGTAGCGGTGGTCAACTGCATGTGCTTATCAACAATGCAGGGGTACTGAGTGGGGGGGCTTTCCATGAAATCTCCCCAGAGGCCCATCAAATGATGATCGATGTAAACGTAGCCGGGCTGACCCGGGTCGCACAGCTGGCATTCCCCTACCTGAAAGCAACCCCGGACTCGGTGATGGTCAATTTATGTTCTCTCTCGAGTGTGCACGGTATCCCTGGCCTAGCGGTGTACTCGTCTAGCAAGTTCTATGTCGATGGCCTTACGCAAGCGCTGTCGCTCGAGTGGGAGCCCTTTGACATTCGCGTCAGCTGCGTGAAACCGCCGGTAGTAAACACGTCTATGGGGCACGCCGCTGCATCGACCTTGGCGGGACAAGGTGATCCAAGTATGGAGGCGGATGACGTGGCTCTAGCGGTTGAGCGAGCGGCGAGTGGTCGTCGGGTGAGTTATCTATTGGGTATGCAAGGCAAAATTTGGAGCCGCTTAGATAAATGGCTCCCGGAAGCCTTAGCGCGTGGCCTGGCGCGCCGCTTAACGTCCGGTTAGCGAACCCCGTACTAATCGCCGTTCAGATACACGCTTGGTCGTAGTAGCAGCGCAGTCAGTGCGGCGGCTCCGCTGCCTCTTCTCTGAGTCTCAGTCGGCGCCCGTCCCAGTCGTCGGTGCCTGCGAGACGTCCAGACTCTGATCTGCGGCTTCCGGCTCAGCCGAGTCGTCGGTAGCATCGTCGCTATCTTCTTTGGCCAAAGCAAAGTGAGCCCGGTCCACGATGAAAGCACGGATGTCTTCCACATCGTCTTCTGTCAGCTCCGCTGCAAAACTGGCCATTCCTTTCTCCCAGTGCAGCCCACCAATCACGATCGCTTGAAACAGCCCGTGCTTTTCCTGGGTCAGGCCACGCAAATCCGGAATGGCACCACCGCTAACTGCATTATCTCCATGGCAAAACATGCAGTAGTCTCGATACAGCTTACGTCCGTGCCCAATGGAATCTGCGCTCGCGACCATCGGCGGCGGGTCAATCACTAGCGGCTCCTCTTTCGCATCTGGAAGAGAGGCTTCTGCCCCGAGCTTAAATACGAGCAGTCGGCTTCGATTCGGTATTGGACCCGCCTTCAGCGCATCGCCACCGACTAGTGCAAGGGAGCCTCCCCAGCCAGCCACAACCGCAAGATACTGTTCACCATCAATGCGATAGGTTACCGGCGGCGCTACGATGCCGGTTTGCGCATCGAAGGACCACAGTTCCTCACCGGTATCTGCTCGATAGGCAACAACCTCTCCTTCGGCGTTGCCCTGGAACAGTAGATTGCCACCGGTAGAAAGCATGCCTCCGTTCCAAGGACCCGCATGCTCCAGTTCCCATCTCGGCTTTCCTGCGACCGGGTCCCAGGCCACAATGAGACCGCGAACCGTCGACAGAATGGCGTCTACCGTCGGTTGATCATCGGGCATAGCTGAAGGCATTAGGTCCAGACCTGTGTTCCAAAAGCCTTCCTTCACCTCAAAATTGTCGTCGTGAGCATAGACCGTCCCGACATCCTGGCGTGGGATGTACACCAATCCATGCTCCGGGTGGTAGCTCATTGGATGCCAGTTGTGGCCACCGATCGGGCCGGGAAGATGCAGCCCAGTGGGTCCATCTGTGTAGCGCGCGTTTTCGGTTTCAACGGGTCGCCCCGTTTCCATATCAACGTGAGAAGCCCAGGTCATCGTCGCGTAGGGCTCGGCGGAGAGTAGCTCGCCGGTTTTTCGATCAAGTACGTAGAAAAAGCCGTTCTTTGGTGCCTGCATTAAGACCTGGCGAACCTCGCCGTCGAACTCCATGTCCGCAAGGATCATATGCTGGGTCGCTGTATAGTCCCAGGCGTCGCCCGGTGTCGTTTGGTAGTGCCAAAGGTAACTGCCGTCGTCCGGATCAAGGGCGACGATGGATGACAGATACAAATTGTCGCCGCCGTCTGGGCTGCGGATTTGTCGATTCCACGGCGCACCATTACCGACCCCGATGTAAAGCATGTCTAGCTCCGCATCAAAGGCCATCGAATCCCAGGCGGTGCCACCACCGCCGATCTCCCACCAGGGACCACCGCCCCAGGTTTCGGCGGCCTTTTCCATGGCTGCGTTTTCAAAACCCTCATCTGGGTTTCCGGGAACGGTGTAAAAGCGCCAGTCCAGTTCGCCACTCTCCTGCTTATAAGCGCTCACAAAACCGCGAACGCCCAGTTCAGAGCCACCGTTTCCGATGAGGACCTTGTCTTTGATGATCCGCGGCGCACCGGTGATCGAGTAGGGTTTGCTTGTGTCAGTTGTTTGCACTTGCCACAGGCGTTCCCCGGTGCTTGCATCAAGGCTGACCAGACGCCCGTCGAGCGTGCCAAAGAACAATCGACCATCAGCATAGGCAACACCGCGGTTAACCACATCGCAGCAGAGGTGTACGGCCCACGTTCGCGGTACCTCTGGATCGTGGTACCAGAGCAGTTCACCGGTTCGCGCATCATGAGCGAAAACGTTGCTCCACGAACCGGTCGTGTAGATTACGCCGTCAATGACCAGCGGCGTCGCTTCCTTGCCTCGAGCAGTGGGGTAGTCGTAGTACCAATCGAGCCCGAGCGAATCGACGTTATCGACATTGATTTGTGCAAGTGGGCTAAAGCGATCTTCCGCATCGTTAAGACCGTGTTTGGTCCACTCAACGTCTGGCGCTTGGCGCGCGATGATCTGTTCCGTTGCGGTCTCGGCCTGCTCAGATTTACCGCAAGCGGTGAGCAGACAAACTGCAACAAAGGTATAGAGTGTTAAAACGGTTTTGCCTGAGCTGGTGCTAGCAAGACGATTCGTGGGGCTGCGTGACATGGAGCCTCCTTTTTATTGTTTGTGCATGGCCATTTTTATTTGGCTCAATAGTAATAAAAACTGTGGGCAGGAACGAGCCTTCTAAAAGACTTGGTCGGGTGCCTCAACGGCAACCTTTGGTCAGTTCGTTAATGCAGGGCAGACTTTGGCATGGCCGCGGCCCGCTGGCCCTCCGCAAAGAGAAAGTCTAGCTCAAGACACTCGGCGCAGAGCTTGCGCGTTGCTTCGCATGTGGACGACACGAACTGCGCGCATTGAGACAAACTCAGACCGCTCTTGCTTGGGAATACCGCAGCGATCACCAACTGAGGTGTGGCATCGTCGACGACGTCCAGGAAGATTTTGAGCGTGGGGTAGTCCATATTTAGGCGGCCGAGGTCTGCGGCAAGTGGCAACATGGCCATCGGTCGGACTTCGAGTTCTGTTGTTATCAAAAGCCCGTAGCGTTCAATGAATAGACGACTGTCGACGACGCCCTCGATGCCGCGCAGTGCACCAAGATGCAGCCCATCACAGTCACCGCACTCGTGAAATTCCACTCTCGCTTCTTTTAGCCAGCGCTGCAGTAGTTCTTGGTCCAGCCTATTTATGGTGTCGTTCATGCTGCCCTCGGCGACTACCGCGATGGTACTGGATTGGTTCTCTTCCTGCTCGGCTCGCCGCAAAACTCGGCGAGCCATAGGTGGATCATCATTCGATGACTCCGGTTGAATATGTCAATATAAATTGACATATATTGGTGTTATATCAATATTACATGTGATGAACACCGAAACTCACCCATGAAGACGGTCCTGCTCACACTGGGGCGTCTCCCAAAAGCACTGGCGCTTGCTCGTGCGTGCAAGCGCGCTGGCTGTCGTGTACTGGTCGCGGATCCATTTCGATGGCACCTTTGCCGCCCTTCGAGAGACGTTGACCGTTGTTACCGAGTCATTGCCCCCAACGATTCTCGCAGTGGCTACCTTACGGAAATCCTGGACATTATTCAGCGCGAGTCCGTCGATCTGTTGATACCCGTATCTGAGGAAGCGCTGCATGTGACGGACTTGGCTGCGCGGCTCCCCAGCGGGTGCACCCTATGGGGAACGAGCAGTGAAGAGCTAAAGCGCTTACACGACAAAGCTCGTTTTGCTCGCTACGCGGAAAGTTTGGGCTTGGACACGCCAGAGACTCACCTAGCCCATACGCCGGAAGCTCGGGCGCTGGCTTGCCGTCAAAGCTACGTTGAAAAACCGCTCCACAGCTGCTCCGGTATCGGCTTGCGTATCGCAGAGGCAGGGTCACCGCTGCTTGCGGATGATTCTAGCTGCGTCGTTCAGGCTTTCGTGCCCGGTGATCACATCAGTTCGCTCTCAATCGTAGATCATGGGCGCGAGATCGCATCGGTGTTCTATCGAGGCCGAGTCTTCGCCGGCACGGTTGCGGTCTGCTTTGAACGGGTTGATGAGTGCCGCGCCGTGCAGGAATGGGTGTCTCGTTTCGTGGATCAAAGTGACTACAACGGTTTCCTCGCCTTCGACTTCATTATTGACGATTCAGGCAAAGCCAAGGCGATTGAGTGTAATCCGCGAGCCACGAGTGGTGTTCATTTCTTTGAAGCCGAGCAGTTGGGTGCTGCGCTTCTCAATCCTGCGCAAACCGCAAGCATAAGGCTGGCCTCGCAAAGCCGATTTCAATGGGCTTATTCCACATTGACAGAAGCTTACGCGGCGCTGCGTACACCGCGCGAGTTTCGCCGACGATTTAAAGAGATGCTCGCTGCAAGAGATGTGGTTTGGTCTGCAAGCGACCCCTTGCCGTTTCTGCTGATGACGCCGATGTCCTGGGAAATTCTGTGGCCTGCGATCTCGACCGACGCGACGCTGGGGGAGGCGACACAGCGTGACATCGCTTGGTTTGGCCAGGGTGATGCTGCCTAAGCGCTCGGCTCTCAATTGCCGCAGTTCAGCTTGGGCTCGAACGGCGGTGTTTAACTCGACAGAAAACCTGTTCGCGCGGTCGTGTAGTCAACCGCGCGGCGGGCCTTACCCGCGAGGAGTCGAGAGCAAAGAAGTCGAAGCGACGCAGCAGTTCCGCGATGATCAGCAGGCTTTCCGTTTGCGCGAAACCGGCTCCGACGCAGGTATGAGGCCCCTGTCCAAACGGTATGTACGCGCCATCGACAAGATGCTCCGAGTTTTCCGGCAGGAAGCGCTCAGGGCGAAACTCGTGGGGATTACTCCAATAGTCCCGATGGCGATGCAGCGTCCAAGGCGAAATCATGACCAGGGCTCCTCGCGGAAGTCGGCGTGGGCCAATAATCGTATCGGTCATCGCAACCCGTGGCATAAACGTGATCGGCGGGTACAGACGAAGGGTCTCTCGGAACACGGCGCGCAGCAGTGGCAGTTTCTTAGTGGTCTGGAAGTCCAGCTCATCGCTGCCGACAACGCGATCGATTTCTTCGCGCATCGCGCTGACCAGAGCGGGACGCTCCGCGCAGATGTAAAAGAGCCAGGTCAGCACCGAGGCTGTAGTCTCGTGCCCAGCCAGAAAAAACACACCGAGCTGGTCGATCAGTTCTTCGTGGGTGAAGGCTTCCCCCGAATCCTTATCGCGCGCGGCGATTACCTCGCTTGCAATGTCGTTGTACGCGGAATCCGTTTCAAGGTGCGTGTTGATCAACGTCGCCAAATGCGCCCGAATCCGCTTGCAGGCCTCAAGCACCTCCGGCGGTTGAGGCACTTCACTCCAAGCGGGCTGGAAAATGAGCCGTTTGATGTCTACTTGGGCGACCGAGCGCTCGAACACGGTGAAGTCCTCGAATACGTCCAGTGCTACCTGCGAATCCAAGGAGGTAGAAAAAACCGTTCGGCAAATGATATCTGCGGTGAGATGGCTCATCGCAAGATCCAAGGAAATCACCTCATCCTTATTGGCGGCGGCGGCGGAAAGGCGCACAACGTAGTCGTCGACCGCCGCCTGCATGGCAGCAAAAGCATGACTGATGCGCATGTGGGAAAAGGCTGGGTCGATCATCGCCCGTTGACGGCGCCATTTCGCACCGTCGGTGACAAAGATCGAGTCGCCGATCAAAGGCTCAAGCGCGGAGACCATCAAGTCGCTCTTTGGAAAAACTCCATCCGGGTCGCGCATGATGTGACGAACCAGGTCTGGCTTGTTAAAGAGCACTGTAGAGCGCCGCGAGTAGCCCAGATTGCCCACATCGAAACGATAGGCCGAGGCCGGGAGCAGTTCCAGGAGATTGCCGTCTCCGTTCCACAAAACCCGCGCCAACGCGGGCAGGGCGGCCAAGGAGTGAGGCTTAGGGGGCGTATAGCGTTCGGCGTGATTCATCGCGCGATGTTTTGTCTAGCTTTTGACCAGTATCCAGCGGGGCGACGCTGATGTCGAGTCACACGCTTTTTGAGATTCTTGTAACGATCCACATTATTAGTGGAACCGTGGGTTTGATCAGTTTCTGGATTCCGGTTATTGGGCGAAAAGGGGGTAAGGGACACACCCGCTACGGCACCTTATTTACCATGATGATGCTACTGACTGGCAGTGTGGCCATAGGCATTGCCTTTACGACGCTGTCCGACCCGGTTGGCACGCATCCTCATCTGGTCGATCACGAAATCTTCGGCGACCCAGCTTTAATTGCCGGTATTTTCGGTTGGATGATGCTGTATCTAGCGACCTTGACCGTGAATCTCGCTTGGCACGGCTGGTTGTGTATCCGTAATCGGAAAGATCATCGAGCCAATCGCGCTTGGCACAACTTGGCGTTGCAAGTTGCACTGACCGTTGTGTCCGCAAACTGTGCTTGGCAAGGGTTCTTGCTACAACAAATCCTGATGTTTGCGATTTCCTTTGTCGGTTTCGCAACGGTCGCAACAAATCTTTGGTTCATCTACAAGCCCAACCCGCAGCCGGTTGACCGGATTAAGGAACACATCAAGTCCCTTGTCGGTGCTGGCATTAGCGTATACACAGCGTTCTTTGCCTTTGGTGCGGTCCGCGTGCTTCCAGAAGCGGCGCTCACTCCCACGCTCTGGTCCGTACCCTTGATCACCGGATTGAGTTTGATTATCTATCATCAGCGTGCCGTCAGTCTGCGCTTTCGCTCTCGGCGACCGCAGCCCGCCTAATGCCCCATTCCCTCGTGATCGGCGCCGGCGTCGGTGGACTAGCTGCGGCTATAGAATTGGCGGCGGCGGGGCAGCGCGTCACCGTTCTCGAACGCGAATCGAGACCCGGGGGCAAGATGCGTCGATTGCCGGTCGCGGGACA
>JBCCQO010000007.1:0-23256 GCA_039024595.1 Pseudomonadota bacterium
AGCGAAGCAGAGTCGCTCGTGGGTCAAATGCCTGAGCCTGAAGCCACTTCCGAGCTCAATGGCCCATTGACGCATCAAGGTGCGTCCGTAGCTGAGCTTGAGAGTGACTCGGTCGCTCGCGAGGCATTGATGAAGGATGTCTTTGCTTATCAAGATCGAATTCAGGAAATCGAGCGAACTCAGGGCGCGTTTGCTGCGGGCCTCACCGAGCAGCTGCTCGGCATGGGGCTCGTACTCCAAAGAAACGGCGATCACCAAGCTGCAATCAGAACGTTCAAACGGGGCGTACATCTGGCGCGAGTCAATGAGGGGCTATACAGCACACGCCAAATGGCGTTGCTGGAGGGTGAGATAGCGAGTCATGTTGCCTTGGGGGAGTTCAGTAAGGCCGATGAGCGACAACGCTATTTGTTCCGTGTACAGGCCGAGACACTGTCTGATGCAACCCGAGGGCAGGCACTCATGCAGCATGCGCTGTGGCAACGGCAGGCCTACGAGCAGGGGGTCGGCGAGGAACCGTTCGCCCGATTACTGCGCATGTGGAGCCTCTACCGAGTGGCGCTTTCGGAGTATGCGCAGGTCGAAGGTGAGAGTTCCACGCGCTTGTTACCACCGCTCTACGGTATGCTCCAATCGCAGTACCTTGTAAGTGGGTTCGTTGGCGAGCTGAGCGATGGACGCTTTCGAACTCGAGGGCTTTTTCAGGATGAAGAAGCGCAGCAGCTGGCCTATCGGAACCAAAGCTTTAAGCAGGGCAGCTCGGTGATCGGCGCGATATACGATATCGAAACGGCGCAACCGGGTGCAAGCTGGGAGCAAGCAGCGGAAACGAGTTTGATGCTCGCTGATTGGCAGCTTTGGCATAAGAAGCGCAGTGATGCTTTGGAAACTTACGCGACGCTCTACAGGGAACTTGAAGCAAGCGAAGCTGCCCAAGTATGGAGAAAGCGAGTCTTTGATACGCCAGCGCCGTTGCCACAGATAGTGGGTGTTCGGGCGCTACCAGACTCGATAGAAGAACAAGCAGGAGCGCTGCTGCTAGAATTTAGCGTGACGGAACGAGGCCGAGTGGTCGATCTGGAGCGGCTCGATAGCTATGCGAGCAACGATAAGAAGGCCAGCGAAATCGTCCGACGTATCAAACAAACCCTGTTTCGCCCACGTTTCAGCGACGGGATGCCGGTGAGAACAGAAGGGCTGAGGTGGGCCTATGACACAGCGGAATGGTAGTAGGGAAGTCAGAATCGGCAGCAAAAGCCTTGGCGATAAAAGTCTTGGTGATAGACGGATCTCAGATGCGGGACTTGCACAAAGCGACGGCACGAAGTCTTGGTTGCCCAGGTCAGCACAGCTGCTCGGGCGCTCGCTTCGTCGTCAGACCGCGGTTGGAGCCGTTTTAGCCAGCTGCCTGGCGCTCGCTGGCTGCCCCAGTGCGAGCACGCCTACTACTCCTCAGACACCATCGATTCCAAGCCCAAGCTCACCGAGTTCAAGCAGTTCGTCTAGCAGTTCCTCTTCTTCGAGCAGTTCTTCAAGCAGTTCCAGCAGTTCGTCGTCTTCCTCGAGTTCAAGCTCTAGTTCGTCCAGCTCTAGCCCAAGTAGCTCGTCTACCAGTAGTAGCTCATCGAGTAGTCCCTCTAGTGGCTCATCGAGCAGCATGCCCAGTGGAGGTGTCCCTATCCCTGGACAAACTGGCTCAAGCAGTGCTTCTAGAGGCGCTCAAAGCCAGGGCGGGCAGGAGCAGCAAGGCGATGTTGCTGCGAGCGGAGATAGTGGTCGCAGTGGGTCCCCGGACGGAGATCTTACGCCGGGAAGTGGCGACGAAAGGGATATGGGCGAGTTTCCGAGCGGAGAAGCGCCTGGACAGGAAGCTTCGGAGGGGACCGCCGAAGCAGATGGCAATGGACCTGAGGCTGGTGAGAGTACCGCAAGCGCCGGTGATAGCGGTGTCGCTGGTGACGGTGCCCAACCCGGCTTTGAAGATGCCGGATTTGAAGGCCCGGGTGGGAGCGATGCGCTCCCCTCGATGGAGGATATAGAGCCCGCGATAGCCGGCGCCGGGGGAAGCCAAAGTCAAAACAGCGGAGATGGATCGCTTGAAGGCACCGCTGGAGGTGCAGGCGGTAACAGCGGCGTTGACGTGAGCGTGAATGGCATTCCCGGTATACCCAGCATTCCAGGACTGCCGGGCGTGCCAATTCCCGGTCTCCCCGGCTCTGGCTCCGCTGACTCAGGAGGAGACGGGCAAACGGGTACTGGTACGCAAAATGGCCAGGGTGGATTCCCGGGTACGGGCCAAGGTACTTTTCCCGGTTCGGTCCCAGGCACCGGTCAAGGTGGCTTCCCGGGTTCAGGTCAAGGTACGGGAAGCAATGGACCGTTAACGCCGGCCGAGCAGGTCGCTATTCTCGACGCTGAACTGGAACGCGGGATGGGTGATTTCGATGCGATGATCCTTGAGGAGCAAGCGGCTCAGCGGCAAGCCTCGAGAGAAAGCACAACTAACACACCGATTGAGACGGCCTCCGCCGAGGGCGTAGCGGGCGGCGCGGGAGATGCGGAAGGTGACTTTGGCCGCGAGATCGGCGGCGGCAGTTACAGCGTTGGTGGCGGCTTTGGCGGCGCTAGGGGCGGCGGCTCAATCCCGGAAAACACACCTCGTTTCCCGCCCCCTTCCGATATACCGAATGGTAACGATGACGATGTCGTTGCTCGCCAGTTGCGAGAAGCAGCCATGCGTGAACCAGATCCGGAAGTTCGTGAGAAACTGTGGGCTGAATATCGTAAATACAAAGGAATCAAGCAACCTTGAGAGGCCCGACTTTTCAAGCGTTGGCGACCCGGCTGACTTTGCGAACGGACGTTCCGCGATGGTTGTTTGGTGGGCTTCTATTGCTTCAGTTTGCTCTGGTGGGCTGTGTCAGTCATACGGTTAAGAGCACAAGCGTACCCACTTTAGATGCACCTGCGGAGGCAATGCCCGAGCAAGAGCTGTTTGATGTCGGTGTCGCCATTTTTGACCCGGGTCTGGATCTTGTCGACGAGGACGAGCGCGTCTATCCGGAGGTCCGTCGCGCGGAGGCACGATTCGTGCCGCAGTTGTTGGCCGAGGTTTTGCAGAACTCCGGCGCATGGGGCGCGGTTCGAGTCGTTCCTGATGAAGAACGAATCACTGACCTGATGATCACCGGAACCATACTCCATTCCGATGGGGAGAACCTGGTTCTGCAAGTGACCGCCATTGATTCGCGCGACACCGTGTGGCTCGATAAAAAGTACTCGGGAAATGCAAGTCGCTACGCCTACGACAACAAAACCCGTGTCGCCTACGACCCCTTCCAAGCTGTGTACCACCAGATCGCAAACGACCTGCTTGCTCGGAACAGTTTGTTGACCTCGAAGGATCGACTTGAGATTCGAACAGTCTCAGAGCTGCTATTTGCCCAGAGCTTTTCTGAGGAGGCTTTCGAGGGCTACCTAGCAACCAACCGGGGCGGTGAGCGACTGGTCGTTCGCCTGCCAGCGGAAGACGACCCAATGCTAAACCGGGTGAGGCGCCTCCGGGAGCGGGACCATGTATTCGTAGACACGCTGCAGGAATACTACGACGGCTTTTCCGAAGAGATGTACGGCCCTTACCAGGAATGGCGCAAGCTGAGCTACCAAGAAGTCATCGCCTATCAGGAACTTAAGCGCGAGAGTCGGCGACAACTGATCGCAGGTGGTGCCGCGATTTTAGCGGGTATTGCCGCCGCGACTAGTGGTGACGGGTCAACTCGCGCCGCAGGCAACGTGGCCGTCATCGGTGGTGGCTATCTCCTCAAAGCGGGTTTGGAAAATCGAGCAGAAGCGCAGATTCATGTCGAGGCGCTTGATGAGATAGGTCAGTCGCTAGAAGCCGAAATCACGCCTTCAGTCATCGAACTGGAAGATCGCACCGTTATGATCAGTGGTAGCGTCGAAGATCAATATGCGCAGTGGCGTGAAGTGCTGGCTGAGATCTATCGCAATGAAGTGGGAGAGCTGGAACTGCTGGATCCGGAAGCTCCCGAGTCTAGGTAAGCCGGCGCAAGAAAGTAAGAGTTCGATTGGTTCATGGAAGAGCAGTATCAACGGGTTGAACCTACACCCTTCGACGCCCCTAGCGGCAGTAAACCTGTAGAAGCACAGCCGGACGGGAAGCGCTCTTCGCTAGTGCTCCCAGGTTTGGTGCTCCTTGGCATCATCGCACTCTGTGTGGTCTTTGTGCTGCCGATGCTGGTATCAACAAATGAACCTATCACTACCGCAGACGCCTCTAAACAGGTTAAAGGAGCGACGTCAGCGAGCCCAAATTCGGCTGAGCGTGAATCCACGGCAGGGCGCGCCAGCGAACCCTCCTCTCCTTTCGCCGATGCGGTTGAAGCGAAGGCAAGAGCAGAGGCGCAGGACCTACTCGCGGAACTACTCGATGTGCAAGAAAACCTGATCGAGCGGGGCGCAGAAACATGGGCAACAGAAGCGATGACCTTAGTAGCAGAGAAAGCGCAGTTAGGCGATGAGCGATATCGCACTCGCGAGTTCGATGCGGCAATCGCAAGCTACGAGGCGGCACTTAACGATGCGCTGGCCCTAGAACAATCAATACCGGAGCGTGTCGCGGAGCTGAAGACATCAATCGTTGAACGGATTGAAGGCTTGAACGAAACGAGCGCTCGAGAGGAGCTAGCACTTGCACTCCTGATGGATCCTTTCGATGCAGACCTGGAATCACTCGCTGCTCGTGTCGAACAATTACCGACGTTACTAGCCGAGGTGGAGTCCGCCAAACAGGCCGAGGAAGCTGCCGAACTTTCCCCTGCTGTCGAAGCATGGGAGCGAGCAAGCGTCATTGATCCGCAGCACTTGTATGTAGCCCAAGAGCTAGCTCGTGCTCGCGGCGAGCTTCTGGAGGAACGATTCAATCGGGCGATGTCCGAGGGCTATGCCGCACTTGATGACGGTGAATTCAACGGGGCCAAACAACGCTTTGAACAGGCGCAAGCACTCAAGCCCGCTTCACCGGAGGCGTCAGCTGCACTGCAAGAACTCGCTGTGGCGCGTACCGCCTCACAACTTCGCAAATTACAACAGCAGGGCGATAAGCACGTCGCTGCTGAAGACTGGGAATCGGCCGCCAATGTTTACAAGGAGGCTCTAAGCATCGACGCTGGCCTTCGCTTCGCCCGCGAGGGGCTCGCACAGGCGGCACCAAGAGCCGAGCTCGATAGCGCGCTCGAGGCCATTCTTGCTCAACCGGAACGACTCGTTGATGCGGCAATCCTGCGTGAGGCCCAGTCCACCTTGGTCAAGGCAGAACAAGTCGCCGCTCCCGGTAAGCGACTTGGAGAGCAAATCGAAGAGGTCGCGGAAACCCTGCGTATAGCCAGCACGCCGATAGCGGTCACGATCCAATCGGATGGCGAAACTTCGATTATTGTCTACAAAGTGGCCCGCTTAGGAGCCATCGACGAGCGGCAACTTGAGTTGCGACCAGGGACTTACACTGCCGTTGGCAGCCGTCGCGGATTTCGAGACAAACGGATCGAATTCACCGTGACGCCAGCAGGAATCGCACCGATTTACCTCGCCTGCAACGAGACGATCTAATGGTTGACCAAGACTCGCAGCGGATACAAGCCGCCGCGTTTGAGCCGCTGTCAGAGGTCTCAAGCAGCAAGAAACGGCGCCTAAATCCCCGCCGTGTCGCCCTCGTAGTTGCAGGCATCGTGTTTTCATTCGCGCTGTGGTTCTTGCTTACGGCGCGCTCCGTTGATCTGCAGGTAGTTGCAGAAGTTCCTGGTACGGCTTCTATTTCCGGTTTGAGCATTCCCTTCGGTGAACGCTATTTGATTCGCCCCGGCACGTATCAGGTAGACGCGTCGGCACCTGGCTATCACCCGTTCCAGAAAGAACTTAAGGTCACGCGCGAAGCGAGCCAGACAGTCGAGTTGGTGCTCCAGCCGCTGCCCGGGCGTATTAGTATCTCGAGCAACCCCACCGCTGCGGCCGTCTTTATAGATGATGAGCACGTGGGCACCACTCCGTTCGAGGACCTCGCGGTGGAAGCTGGTGAACATGTGCTGCGATTAGAGGCACCGCGCTTTCTCACCCTCGAGCAAGCGATAGCGGTCACCGGACGAGACGTACAGCAAAATCTCGCGCTTGCCCTCGATCCCGCCTGGGGTGATATCAGTATCGCCAGTGAGCCTGCGCTTGCGACGGTGTTAGTGGATGGCGAGCCCTTCGGTGAAACCCCTTTGGTCGCTGAAATTCTGGAGGGTGAGCACACGATTTCTCTACGTCTGGCTGGGTATGCGGACGAAACGTTTCCTCTGACCGTAGAGGCAGGGGTCGGGCAAGCACTAGAGACTATTCAACTGACACCGGCGACCGGGGTACTGAGTGTTACAAGCTCACCGTCGCAGGCGAACGTGAGTGTCAACGGTGTTTTCGCTGGACAAACTCCGCTTGAACTAGAGCTGGAACCCAATAAGAGCCATCGCCTAAATCTGTCGAAAGCCGGTTATCGTCGCGCATCACGCACCATAGAAATGGCGGCGGGCTCAACCAAAGAGGAACAGATCAGCCTAAAACCGCTCTTAGGTGATGTTTTGGTTCGGGTCAGTCCCGCAAACGCAGAGCTTTTTGTAAATGGCCGTTCTGTTGGCATAGGAACGCAAACACTGTCGCTGCCTGCCGTTACCCAGCGGATTGAAGCTCGGCTGGAAGGCTTTGAGACCATAAAGCGAAGCGTAACTCCACGTGCTGGATTGGAAGGGCTCGTCGAAATAACCCTGCTCACGCCTGAAGCCGCCCGCAAAGCGCGCTTGAAGCCACAGTACGCGACCGCGCTGGGTCAAACTATGGTGTTAATGAACCCGCTGGATTCTCCGCGCAACGAGTTTTCGATGGGAGCGTCACGCCGAGACCCCGGGCGACGAGCCAACGAAGTGCTCCATCCGGTGCGGTTAGAACGTCCGTTCTACATACAAGCGAAAGAAGTTACGAATGCGGCGTTCCGTCTCTTTGATAATGCCCACGGCTCGGGACAGGTCGAGGGGAACAGCTTAAATCGAGAGAAACAGCCCGTTGTGCAAGTAAGCTGGCAGCAGGCAGCCTCCTTTTGTAACTGGCTGAGCCAACGGGAAGGCCTGCAGCCTTTTTACCTAGAGCAGCAAGGCATCGTTGTGGGCCACAATCCGAAAGCAACCGGTTATCGGCTACCCAGTGAAGCCGAATGGGCATGGGTAGCCCGAATCGAGGGAGAGAACCTGAAACGCTTCAGCTGGGGAGAGGATTTCCCGCCGAAGGAAGTGATCGAAAACGTAGCGGACAACAGCTCCGCCTACGTAACCGGGCGAATACTCAAGGGCTACGACGACGGCTACGTTGTTAGTGCGCCCGTTGGCAGTTTCACGGCTAACGCAAGAGGCATTTACGACTTGGGCGGAAACGTCTCTGAATGGGTACACGACGTCTACAAGATTCCAGCCTCTAGCGGTGTGGTCGTGACGGATCCGCTGGGCGCACAGCGGGGCGACAATTACACCCTTCGCGGCGCAAGCTGGGCGCTGGGTAGGCTGCCGGAGCTGCGTCTGTCCTATCGAGATTATGGTGAGGCAGGGCGTGATGACGTAGGATTTCGAATCGCCCGCTATGCGGAGTAGAAGTATGAATATACGCAAAAGTAAAAGGCAGCATTCACTCCAACTCGTCTCGAGGAAAATCCTGGACGGGTGTCAGTCTAGAAAACTATCGCGGGACTTGGACAGCACGCACGCTGTCGCGCTGCTTCTCATCGTAGCGTTCCTAACGTTGGCAGCGCCGCCTCGCACCATCGCCCAGCAGGAGGTCGATGCGGACGCCGCGACCGCGACTACGACGAGCGCTGCGAGTTCTGAGAGCGAAACTCCGGAACCTATTACCGCCTCTGCGGATCAAAAGGAAAGCGAACTCGATGACTATGAAGCCTCGGAACAAATCTCCGAGGATTTATCCGTGTCCTTCCCAGTAGACATCTAGTATTGATTCGCTCGGCGCAGGCAAGGCCCACGTGAGCAACCTAAACCAGGAGACCGAATGAAGAACGGCCTTTCATCCGAATTTATGTTTCAACTTTTCGCGCTACTGATCGCGGTGATACTGGTGCACGCCGTCTACGTGGCGGTGATCCGACCCAGTGCGGACGCCCAGATCGAGGCCGAGATGGCAGCGCAAGCGGCGGGAGAGGAAGTCATACCCCAGCGCACTATCGCGGTTGTAATTCGCGATTTTGAACAAGAGGCTTGCTTTATTTTACTGCTATGGGCGCTCTCGATAATGGGTTTCAAGGGACGCCACACGATGCATGAGCAAAAGCTGCTCGAGGATGAGCTGCTTTCTATCCCGGAAGGCACCAGCGTGCTACCAGAAGATGCCCGTCAATACAGTCGTTCCATCGAAGCACTGCCCACGCAACAGCGCGACTTTCTTCTCCCGCGGACGCTCCTCGCCGCACTCCAACGCTTTGCGACGACCGGAAGTATTCCTGCCGTGTCGGACACGATTCGTGAGAGCTGTGATGTCGAGTCCGAGCGCTTGGATTCGGAGCTATCGATGGTCCGGTATATCGCTTGGGCAATACCCTCAATCGGGTTCATTGGAACCGTTCGCGGTATCGGCGATGCGCTTGGTCAGGCCTATAAAGCAGTCGAGGGTGATATCTCCGGCGTTACGGTTAGCCTCGGGGTCGCCTTTAACAGCACATTCGTAGCACTAATCCTCTCGATCATAATTATGTTCTGTCTTCACCAGTTGCAACTTGCTCAAGAACGATTAGTGCTTAACAGCCAGCGCTACGCAGACAGCCGCCTTATGCGCTTCTTAGTCGCAAGTGATTAGCAGGAATCGCGACCGATGCGTGAAGTGGAAGAGAGAGCCTAATGGCATTTATTGAATGCAGGGATACTAGTATTTCTTTGTGGCACGACGGCGCGGTTGCTCGTAGTCCGGGGTTCGTACTGCTCGATGGTAAGGAGTACCGCTTCGGCGACGAGGCGCGGGCCCAAGCAAGGTTGCGTCCGCGAGATAGCAGTAGCCGTTACTGGTGGCAATTAAGCACCCAGCCCCTAAAGCCAGCCCTCGGATCCGCTAGACATACCGCAGATTTGGTCCACGCCCACCTGCAAGCTTTACACAAGGAGGCCGCAGGACCCGAGGCTCTGGTCTTGGTCGTTCCTGAAAGTATGCCCAGGGAGCAACTTTCCTTACTGTTGGGTGTCGCCCAAGCATGCGATTTTGATATCCAAGGATTGGTGAGCCGTAGCACGCTTCTTGCCAGCCAAAGACCAGGTCAGGAATTGAATGATCGTGTGCTCGTCCATGTGGAGGCTCAACTCAATCAGGCGGTTGTTAACCAGGTGCGTGTCGCAGATGGCGCCGTGTTCGTCGAGAAAAGCACGCCCCTCCCCTCCTGTGGGCTACTGTCAATCTACGAACGCTGTCTCTCCGCAATCAGCAGCGCCTTCGTTCAGCAAACTCGCTTCGATCCGCGACGTAGCGCCGAATCGGAACAGACCCTCTTCAATCAGCTACCGGATTTACTCAGCCAATTGGATCAACGAGGAGAAGTCAGTGTCGATATCGAGGGTCATCGGTGTCGCTTTACCAACAGCACGCTAGAGTCGGTGCTTGAGAAGTTAAAGAGTGGAGTGGATGAAGCGGTCGAGGGCTTAGAACCGGTTTTGCTTTTTGATACAGAATTCCAAGGGCTTCCAGAAATAGGCGAACTCTTTAAGGGGGGCGTGTTTTTGGACCCCCACGACAGCTGGAATGCTTGGGAACAGCAAAAGTCCGCGATTGCACTGGACGATCCGGAGATGCGTTTGATTGATCGCCTCCCAGTTAACTTCGAAGAGACCGGTGACGCGGCGACTGATCTGGAGGGAGACCAAGGTGTAGCCACACCAGAAACGCCTGCCGTCAGTAAAGGCCGATCGGAGTCTGCGACGCCTACCCAGGCGCAGGCGAGCCCTGTTAACGGGACGACGCCATCATCGGCATCGATGGCTACTCACATTCTGCTCGGTACCAAGGCCTTGCCCCTGCGAGGCGAGCACATTGAGCTGGCCGACGGCTTCAGCCTTCGTCTGAGCGGTTCGGCCTGGACGCTGCACGGCGACGATGCGCTGGTAAACGGAATGCCCAGTAGTCCGCGCCAAGCTTTGCAGCTTGGAGATACGCTGTCTTTGGGCACCGTGGGGCACGGACGCCTGATCGAAGTCGTCGAATAGGTTCGGAAGATTCGTAGCTTATGGCCCGACGCAACAAACGACAGTTCACGACCTTCAACTTGTCCTTCCTGGACATCATGTCCTGTGGTTTCGGTGCGGTGGTTCTCGTATTCCTGATTATCGATCACTCGATCGAAGTGGAGTCGCGGGAGCTCAACGTAAATTTGTTGTCGGAAGTGAACATGTTGGAAGAGGATATCCGCGAAGGGCAGGAAAACCTCGTAGTGCTACGCAATGCACTCGACAGCGTGGATTTGGAAATCGTCCAAGCCGAAGGTAGAGCCACCCGGGTAAGTGATGAAATAGAGGAAGTCGAAGGTCTGATAGCGGCGTTAATACCTGAAGACGTCAGCGAGGAAGAGGCGGTAGAACAGCTCAAGGCCGAAGTGCAGTCGCTCGAAGAGGAAGTCAAGCGGCTGCGCGAAGCGGCCGACGAAGAGGCAGGCAAGAGTGCGCGCAGCTACGTGGGTGACGGCAATCGCCAGTACCTCACCGGTCTTAATTTAGGGGGCAAGAACATTGCGATTCTCATCGACGTTTCCGCAAGCATGCTCGCTGATCGCCTGGTTAATGTGATTCGGCTGCGGAACATGGATGATGAATTACAGCGACAGTCCGAAAAGTGGACCCGGGCCGTCAATACGGTGGAGTGGTTAACGGCGCAGCTCCCCATCGGCAGCGACTATCAAGTGATTGGCTTCAATACATCAGCCAGCCCCTTGCTTCCAGATACGCAGGGTGAGTGGCTTGAGGTCGCAGATCAGGCGCAACTCGAAGACGTCACCGACGCGCTCAAGGAAGTGACGCCAGCTGGGGGTACAAGCCTCGAGAACGCCTTTACCGAACTGCAAGCGCTGAGCCCACCACCGGACAATATTTTTCTGATTACGGACGGTCTTCCCACGCAGGGGGTATCGCCGCCGCGGGGAAGCACGATAAGTGGCAATCAACGACAACGCCTATACCGACAAGCTGTACGCCAGCTACCTGCGAACGTGCCGGTTAACATTATTCTTGCGCCCATGGAGGGAGACCCGCTAGCGGCTTCAGAGTTTTGGCAGCTCGCCCAGCGCAGTGGCGGCTCCTTCATGAGTCCTTCAAACGATTGGCCCTAGGCAATGACGAGCCTCAGTCAGAGAGTCCACGTTGGACGCCAGCTTCGCGCAACCTCCAGCCAGCGCGATGAGGTGAGTTATGCCGCGTAAACGACGAGAAATGGCGGAGTTTTCCCTGTCATTCCTGGATGTTATCTGCTGTGGTTTTGGCGCGGTAATCCTGCTTTTGATGATCACCAAAACCGTGCAGCCGCAAATCATAGAGGCCTCGACCGTTAATCTAGAAGGGCTAGTAGCAGACCTTCAAGAGCAGCTTTTTGAAATTCGGGGCGACACGAAATTTCTCAATCGCGACCTCACCGCGCGCCAGGAACAGCTGTCAGAATACAAGGAACGTATTGCCATTCTCCGCGGCCAGCTGGCATCGGCCCGATCTCGCTACGACAGCCTGCAAATTGAAACCAGCACCAACTCGGTGATTACCGAACAATTGGCAATCGCCCGTCAGTCCCTTACCGAGGAAATGCAGCGTCTCCTTGATGGCCTTGAAATCCAAAGCAATCTCATTGGCGGAATTCCCGTCGACAGCGAGTACATCATTTTTGTGATCGACACCTCCGGATCGATGTTTTCCTATGCGTGGGACCGGATGATGCGCGAGATAGAGTCGACCCTGAACATTTACCCGAATGTAAAGGGCATCCAGATCATGAACGATATGGGCAACTATATGTTCAGCCGGTACCGCGGTCAGTGGATACCTGACACAGACGGCCGTCGTCGCGTGCTCATGCAGAACCTTCGCAACTGGAACGTGTTCAGCAACTCCTCACCGGTGGAGGGCATTACCGCTGCGATTCGGACTTTTTATGATCCGAACAAAAAGATTAGTATCTACGTGTTCGGTGATGAATTCACAGGCAACTCCATCGCAGAGGTTGTTCGTACGGTTGACCGTATCAACAGCGAGGCCAAGGACGGGCAGCGACGCGTGCGAATCCACGCAGTAGGCTTTCCCGTACAGTTTATTCGGGCTGCTAATCTGCAAACTACCGGTATTCGCTTCGCCGCGCTGATGCGCGAGTTGACCTATCGAAATGGAGGCACCTTTGTCGGACTCAATGACTTCAGGCCTTAACGTTTCGCCGAGAGCGCACAGCGGGACCAGCTGGCCTTCTCGAGCCATCGTCTGTTTACTCGCGGTCGCGTTTTTTGCTGGCTGCGCGACCAAAGAAGTTTCCGTGAAGGGCAACTTCCCTCCTCCGCTTCTTGAGCCGCTCCCAGTCACCATTGGTGTCTGGTACGAGCCAGACTTTTTGGCGCATGAATTCTATGACGAAGCCAAGGGCCGCTCGGACTCCACCTGGATTGTAAAAACCGGTGAAGCGCAGGTACAGATGTGGAGTCAGCTACTGCGCGGTATGTTCGACACTATCGTACCGATTGAAAACAAACCTTCTCCCGAGCAAGTGAGCGATGCGGTCGATGCAGTATTGATCCCTCGTGTGGACGAACTTCAGTATGCGATTCCGGCGCACACAAACGTTAAGGTTTATGAAATTTGGATGCGCTATGCATTTGAACTTGTGAGCACCAATGGTGATCCAATAGCAGAGTGGACAATGACAGCCTATGGCAAAACGCCGACCGCTTTCTTACGAAGCGACGAAGCGGCGGTGAATTTGGCAGCGGTAGTCGCCCTAAGGGATGCGGGTGCTCACTTCATTACCAGTTTTGAAAAAGTCCCGGAGGTTGCCCAGTGGCTGGAAAATCAGCAAATGGACGCGCTAGACAAAGAGCCTTCTACTGCCTTGTGAGTAGGTGGGTGCATGGCTCCGTGCTCGGACTGACCATCGCGTTGGCCGGTTGTGTCACTTCAACGGTAGACGAAATGGTTTTCAACGAACCGATTGAAGGAATCGGAGATTCATCCGTTGTCATTCTCGGTCGCCGCCACGCGAGCGACTATGAAACCGAGTTTGACTTTGTCAACTGCGTTTCAAAGCACATTACTGCGAGAGACTCTAACATTGAAATCATTGATGAACTTGAGTTCATCAACTCTCTTTATCCTTGGTTTGAACCGCGTACCGCCCCGCTGCGCCCCGGTGACATAGATCGACTGATGCAACAGAAGCCGGTGGCAGAGCAGTTAGCGGCGATGAAACTTGAGTACATGATTTGGGTAGACGGAAGCACGGTGCAAACCAATTCCGCTGGTTCGATGACCTGCGGCGTCGGACCGGGGGGAGCCGGTTGCTTCGGCTTTGGTACCTGGGGTAATGCCGCTGATTATGAAGCCACAATATGGGACTTTACCGACCAAGCAGAAGTGGGCCGCATGAACACGCAGACCAGTGGCCAATCCTACATGCCTGCCGTGATCGTACCGATACCCATCATCGCACCCGTTCAGGGAACAGCCTGTGACGGTATGGGTAATCAACTCTTGGAGTTCCTCTCCAGTGAACACTAGGCCAAAGAACAGCAGCACGCTTGGCTTAGCGCTGGCGGTCGCCTGTACGTCCCTAGCGATTGGTCAAGGTTTGGCAGGCTGTGCAGTCAATCCCGCCACAGGCACGCCAACGGTCGTTTTCTCCAGTTCTTCCGGTGAGCAGAAAGTCGGTCAGGAGATGTACGACACGTTCATTAAAGAGGGTGCCGCCTACGACGACCCAGAACTACAGGCTTATGTGGATAAAATTGGCCAACGTCTGGTGTCTCACAGCAATATGCCAGACTTAAAGTTCACCTTTACCGTCATGGACGCGCCGGAAATTAACGCCTTTGCTACACCTGGCGGTTTTGTCTACGTCAATCGGGGCCTTATTGCCTACCTAAACAGCGAAGCCGAACTTGCAGGTGTTATCGGCCACGAGATCGCCCACGTGACTGCCCGCCATCATGGGCGTCGCAAAACGGCGGGCGTAACCAGCAAAGTGCTGTCTACCACAGCCTACGTACTCACCGGCAGCAGTGCCGTGTATGAGGCATCGAATATCTACGGAGCGGAAGTCATTAGCGGTTATGGCCGCGATATGGAGCTCGAAGCGGACGGACTCGGCGCGGAGTTCATGTACAAAGCAGGCTACGAGCCCGAGGCACTTCTTGATGTGATTGGTGTGCTGAAGAACCAGGAACAGTTTCAGCGCTTAAAAGCCCGTGAGGCAGGAAAGAGTGGCACCACCTATCACGGCCTCTACGCCACGCACCCCCGTAATGACAAGCGACTGCAAACGGTGATCCGCGCTGCCGGCGAGCTGGATGACGGCACCTATGTTGAGAGCCCAGAGATTCCCGGCGAGTTTAGACAGGTCACTAATGGCCTGGTGTGGGGAGAGAGTATCGGCGGCCAGCGAGCGGAAGATCGTTATTACCACAACAGTTTAGGCTTCACGATTGACCAACCAGAGGGTTGGACGGTGACATCAAATTCAAAGGCCGTGGTCGCTGAAGCCCCTGATGGAGGCGCGAAAGTCACCATAAGTTTACGACGAAAAGACGCATCCACCACCCCTCAGAAAGTGTTGGAAGGGGCGGCTAGCGGCGAACTCACTAATGGCGATCAGCTCCAGCAGAGCGGCCTCGACGGCTATACAGCCGTCGCTAGCGCCGGAGGTGCGAGCAAGCGATTGGCGGTTATCAATCTCGGGAACCTAAGCTATCTCTTCGAGGGGGAAGCGGGCGACTTCGCTGTACGAGATGAAGAACTCCTCGCCATCATTGAGAGCTTTCGAGGCATGCATCCCAAGGAAAAAGCCGCGACCTCCGGTACCTATGTTCGATACATACAAGTTCCCCGGGGCGCGAACGTAGAATCGCTGGCGAGTAGCACGCGCATCGATGACGCAGAGGCGCAGCTGCGATTGATCAATGACTTCTATCCGCGCGGCGAGCCTCGCACTGGCGACTGGATTAAAGTCATCCAGTAAAGTGAGGCTGGTTCCATGGTAGACCGGAGAGAGTGACTGTTGAGAGTAGCTGGACTCTGGTCTGGACTTATCTGGGGTACACTTAGGGCCAAATAACGACAAAAATAGCGAGCGCCGCTGTGAGTATTCGGCAGCCCTTCATCCGGCCTTCCCAAACCCGACCAACCCAAACCCGGCCGTTCCAATTTAGCTTATTCCATGACCGATTGTTCCAAGTCTGGTTTTTTCTAGTACGGTCATCCAAGACCACCTGCTGGACCCAGCTCAATCCGCTTGCAGATCGTCTGGCTATGCTCCGCAACCACGCGGTATATGGAAATCCCCACCAGACTCATTCCGCATGCTCGGCAACGGTCTTACCGCTGGACCTCAGGCGTTGGCTGATTTATTCGATTCATAGTGGGATAGTTCGCGGAACGTGCTTTCTCGCCTTGCCCATCATTGCCCTCGGACTCAGCGGCCAGGGTCAGGCCGAGACAAGCTCGGGAACCATCTTCCAGGCTAAAAACATTATCACGATGGATCCAGGTCAACCGCGTGCGCGCGCGGTCGCCGTCAAAGATGGACGAATCGTTGCCGTTGGCAGCGTCGAAGAACTCGCGCAGCACGAGGCGCTCAAGAGTTTTCAAATCGATGACCGCTTCTCTGCGCATGTTCTACTCCCCGGGTTCATAGACCCCCATGTCCATCCAACGCTACCAGCCATACTGACCCAATTTCCTTTCCTCGCACCCGACGACTGGACTCTACCCTCCGGCGAATTTCCGGGAGCACGCAGTCCCGAGGCTTTCAAAAGTAAACTACGGAAGCTGGTCGCAGCCCATACCGATTCGGAGCGCCCGTTTATTTCCTTTGGATACCATCCGCTTTGGCATGGGTATATCTATCGAGACACGCTAGATGAGTGGTTCCCCTCGCAAGCGGTCATTCTTTGGCATCGAAGCTTTCACGAACTAATAGCCAATAGCGCGGCGCTGGCGCTGCTAGGGCTGGAACAAGCTGAGGTGGAAAAAATTCACGAAGCCAACTGGGCACGCGGGCATTTTTGGGAGAACGGTGCCAAAGCCATGGTGCCGGCCCTTAGCTTTGTTTTCGAAGCAGAACGGTTCTTAGCGGGCACCGTCAATTTCTTGCAGATGGCTCACCGAGGGGGCGTCACCACAGCTCTTGATTTGGGTACGGGTATTTTTGGCAATGCAGAGCAAGAGCTTTCGCTGATTCGACAGGCCGTCGCTAGCAGTAGCGCCCCCCTCAGGATCATCATGACCCCGATCATTACGGACTTTCTCGCCCGTGGTCGTACGCCCGCGCAGGCTGAAGCGGAGATTGACCATTGGCGCTTGGGCAACACACACCAAGTGCTCATCGAAAAACACTTTAAATTAATGATGGACGGGGCGATCTTCAGTGGCCTGGCACAGATGGGCGCTCCTGGATATCTTGATGGACACCAGGGTGTTTGGATGGCACCGCTGGAAACTACCGAGATGTGGGCCGAGCATTTTTGGCGCGCTGGCTACAAAATCCATGCGCACACGAATGGCGATAGAAGTGCCTCGGCACTGCTCTCTATCTTAGACAGGTTGCAACAAAAATATCCTCGGCGCGATCACCGCCTAACCCTTGAGCACTTCGCTTACGCGACGGAGGAACAGCTTCGGAGGCTAGCGGTGCTAGGTGGGGTGATATCTGCAAACCCCTACTACCACTATATTCTGTCGGACCTTTACCAGGTTTGGCTAGGACCTGATCGCAGCGCTCAGATGGTGCGGCTTGGTTCAGCGGAACGGCTCGGCTTACCCTTTGCACTGCATTCGGACGCGCCCATGGCGCCGCTTGAACCGCTCACATTGGCCTGGGCCGCGAGCAACCGAATCACAATCAACGATCGGAAAACAGGACAGGAACAGCGAATTTCCTTGGACGCGGCGCTCAGGGCGATCACGATCGATGCGGCCTGGGTGATCGGTTGGGAAAACGAGATCGGTTCCATTCGTGCCGGTAAGCGTGCAGACTTTACGGTGCTTGAGGAAGACCCCTATGAAGCGGGGGCGGCTAAGCTCCGTGACCTAGCAATTTGGGGCACGGTCTTTGAGGGCAGACCCGCGCCGATCACAAACTAGCCGTTAGGGCTTCTCTGTCTGCTAGAACAGCGGACTCTAGCGCAGCCCTAGCCAAGACCATAGCGGGCATCCATAACGAAAGGATTCCGTTGCCGCTCCTGCCCCAAAGTAGATACCGGTCCATGACCGGGAATAAACGTTAGGTCATCGCCTAAGGGTAATAGCGTTTCATGAATACTACTCATCAGCGCTTCGTGACTGCACATCGGCAAGTCCGTACGACCTACAGAGCCCTGAAAAATAACGTCGCCCACCCATGCAACCCGCTGCTGGGCGTGTACGAAAATCACATGGCCTGGTGAATGCCCAGGGCAGAAGTACACATCTAAGGTTTCGGCCCCAATTGTGACCGTGTCTCCTCCCTCCAACCAACGATCAGGCTCGAAGGGATCCGCGTGCGGAAAGTTCGACATCTTTGTCCAATCTGGCAGCTTCTCAAGCCAAAAGCGATCCGCTTCATGGGGACCTTCTATAGGCACATCGAACTCCTTGCGCATAGGATCGGCAGCCGCACTGTGATCAACATGTCCATGCGTGAGTAGGATTTTCTCGACCTCAACCTGCATTTGTTCCACCGCCGCAAGGATACGATCGGTATCACCACCAGGATCGACAATCGCTCCTCGGCCAGTGCTTTCGCATTTGATGATGGAGCAGTTCTGCTGGTAGGGCGTGACCGTTACGATAGTTGCTTTAAGTGCCATCAATGATTCCGCGTTAATGAGATCTCGACCGACTCCGCCTTGACCATTGGCTAAGTTGGTCTTGTCCGTTGGGTCTTGTCCGTTGGGTAAGTGGCTTAACCTTGGCTGAGCGCGCTTTGTTCCGTTTCATCGCCGGTATCCGCATTCGGATCGAGATAAGTAGCTAGATCAATCTGCTGTTCGCTATAACTCACAATGACCGCTGCTGTCGCATCGCCGGTAACGTTCACAGCGGTGCGTACCATGTCTAGCAGACGGTCCACGCCGATAATTAGCGCGATCCCTTCGACCGGGAGTCCCGCCTGTTCGAGTACGAGCGCAAGGGTGATCAAGCCAACCCCGGGAACGGCTGCCGTGCCGATAGACGCCAAAGTCGCAGTCAGTATCACCGTCAGGTACGCCGCGAATCCCAATTCAACCCCGTAAACCTGCGCGATAAACACGGTAGCAACACCTTGCATGATCGCGGTGCCATCCATGTTGATGGTAGCGCCTAGCGGTACGGTGAACCCCGCGACAGAGTTGTTGACCCCAAGCTTTTTCTCCACCGTGCGCAAAGTGATTGGCAAGGTCGCGCCCGACGATGCGGTCGAAAAAGCGAAAGCCCAAACGGAACGCATTTTCCGAAGCAGCATCATCGGCGAGAGGCTGGTCAGCGACTTAAGCAATAGACTGTAGGTCACCATACCGTGCAGGAGCAGGACTCCGAGAACCGTGAGGAAGTAGGCGGCGAGATCCAGAATGGCAGACACACCCATATCAGCAAAGAGTCGTGCTAACAGCGCAAATACACCGAAGGGAGCAAGCTCCATGAGTACGCCGATCATGCGCATCACTACCGCCTCCAAATCGGTAAACAGCGCGCTGATCCGCCTCCCCGGCTCGCCGGCTTTGGAGACCGCATAGCCAAAGAGCAGCGCAAAGACGATGACTTGCAGCATTTCTCCGTCGGCCATTGCCTTGATTGGGTTTGACGGAAAAATATTGACCAGCACTTCCTTGAGCGGCGGTGGTGAACTAGGCGTAAAACTCGCAACGGAGCTCAACTCGACGGAACTGCCAGGCGCAATTGGCACCGCGATAAGCAAAGCCGCGGTGACGGCCAAGGCGGTAGTGCCGAGATAAAACAGCAACGTTTTACCGGCGATTGGTCCCATGCGAGCGCTGTCACCCAAGGAACTCGCACCGCAAACAAGTGAGACAAAAACCAAAGGCACAACGAGAAGTTTGAGAGAGGCAACAAAAACGCGGCCGACCACCTCCAAAGCACCGTTGACGAGGTAACCGTCAATAAGAGTATGCATGGCGCCACTTTCAGGACCCGCTTGACCAAGAAGATTCAGGACGGAACCGGCCACAATCCCCGCGCCCATCGCGAGAAGAATTTTATTGGTTAGGGTCACTTGCTCTGAGTCTCCTCACAAACGCCACTACGGTAGCTCACGACCGTATCATCGGCGCAGGCATTACACGATGAAGAATGAGTTTCCAAATGCGAATCACGGTGTGTCGCGCAGACTGGTGAATATAGCATCGTACACACTTGAGGCCGCGGATCGGCACAAACAGTCGCTGTGTCTTCCGTGGAAGGCGTTGTAACGCACGCACCGATAAGGCTTAAGACGCCGGCGAGAAAGCCTAGGCGGAGGACTGGACGGACTCCATCAAAGCGGGTGAACCAAACTATTAGGGATGAGGGCATGAGTTCTTTTAAGGGCTTTTGTTTGAGGTTCTTTGTGAGGTACTAATTATAAGGAACAAGCGATAGGGCTAGCTTAAGTGGGGCACACCTTACCCTAAGGTCAATCGATACAGCCAGTGGCTAAGGCAAAGCGATTCGATTCATTTTTCCGCTCAGCTCGGAAGATCCTTGGGAAAGATATAGTGCTCGAGGACGCCGATGCCTTCCGTAAGATCTATCCACTGTTCCACCGGAACACTGAATCGTAAATATCCCGCAGTCGGCAAATTATCAAGCGCGGGCCGACCGGCTAAAAGGTTGCATAAGTCTGTGAGAGCGGGATTGTGCCCGAGGACAAAGCAAGTTGAGTCTTCCGCTCTCAGACTCTGTAACCAAGCGACGAGATCCTGAGCATCAAAGGTGTAGAGTTCGCTATCGGTAACGTGGGCTTGCGCCGCAAGAGCCGGCCAAACTTTGCACATTTCCTCTAGCGTGCGTTGCGCTCGGATTGCGGTACTACAATGAACGGGTCCTGCCGGTATTTGCTCAGCAAGCGCGCGGCCCATCCGCGGAGCGTCGCGACGGCCGCGCTCATTCAACTCTCGCTCATGATCACCGAGCTGCGGGTCAGCCCAGCTCGATTTTGCATGGCGCATCAAGTGTAGTGTTTTCATTTCGTTAGTGCCTGATTGTCTAAATTCCCATGTAGGTGCCAGCGCTATGCTTGCCTAAGCCCTTTTACCTACTCGAGCCCTGCACCTACTTGAATCTAGCGCCTAGCTGAATCAAGCGCCTGCAATTACCCACGCCTACAGTAGTCAGTGCCAGGACAGTACGGTCGACTCGGCAAGGTACAAGTGCGTCATCCCATCAAGCTGGGCCCTAGGTGTGGTTCATGTAGAGAACTTGCGCACATTTTCCGATCACTAAATTCGCTCATAATTCCGAACTAACAACACAGTATGCGGTCAGATCACCCATGAAAAGACGACAGTTTATTTTGACAGCAGGCGCTGCAGCTGCAGCGGGTATCGTCGGTGTCTCGCAAACATCGCTATCATGGTCTTCGGATCGTAAAAAGGACAGAAAGGCAATGACGCTTGATGAGCTTCATGAAGGTTGGCGCGATTACCTGCCTGCCGGCTTCGAACCGCTGGACCCGTCAGAAAGAGTCCAGCTCAGTAAAGAGGAATGGCAAGTTAAATTGAACAATCCTCTCGCATACGATGTTCTGCGGCGTGAGGGCACTGAGCGGCCTTTTACAAGCGAATTGAATAACGAAAAGCGCGAAGGTGTGTATGTCTGTGCGGGCTGCCCACTGCCGGTGTTTACCTCCGCTATGAAGTTTGACAGCGGTACCGGTTGGCCAAGCTTTTTCACCAGCATACCCGGCGCCTTGGAAACGAAAACAGACTACAAGCTAATCTTGCCGCGCACCGAGTATCATTGTGTTTGCTGCGGCGGACATCATGGTCATGTCTTTAAAGACGGCCCTGCGCCAACGGGGCAGCGGTGGTGTAATAATGGCGTTTCGCTGATCTTTTTGCCGAAAGATGAAAGCGTGTCCTAGCAGTAGCAGATCGCCGACCCTATTTGCGGTTTTGTACTTCGCGGTCTGCTCTTTTTACTCTACACCTTAAACACCACCGCTACCGCTTTGCACCGAACGACTAGCGCGTCCACGGCTCGTCTGCCTCGTGAAGAGTACTAGGCGAGAGGAAATGCAAGAGTGACATGCAAAAGCCTTGTCCGCGCTTAAAGATTCCCGTTTGAGCGCTCTAAGTCACAGAAGCGCTGTAGATACTGCCAACGGCCTTATCTAGCAGTGAATCGAACTCATCATCGCTTTGCTGGGCGCTCAATCCCTCGGTGAGGGCGCGAGAGAAACTGGCAACAACACCGTTGTTGTGACTCAGGCGTTTATTTGCCTCATCTCGGCTATAACCCCCAGAAAGAGCAACCACTCTCAAAACGCGAGGGTGATCTACGCACGCTCGATAGAAGCCATCTTCCTCCGGCAGGGTTAGCTTCAGCATCACGTTCTGATCATCATTGAGCTGGTCTAGGTGCGCGATAAGCTGCGCCTGCAAGAGCTGTTCCGCTTCCGCTTTATCTGGGCAGTGTATGTCGACCTCCGGCTCAATAATCGGAACGAGACCCGCATCGACAATTTGCCCTCCAATAGCGAACTGCTGACCGACCACAGCATTTATTCCCTCAGCGTTCGCCTGTTTGATCACCGAGCGCATCTTCGTGCCAAAAATACCTGCGCTGTTTGCCCGCGCCAACAGAGAATCAAGCTCTGGTATTGGTTTCATTAACTGGGCCCCAGAAACTTCATCGGCTAAGCCCTTATCAACCTTGAGGAACGGCACCACTTGTTTCTGCTCCCAAAGAAAGCTGGCCGTTGGCTGTCCGTCGATGTCTCGATCCATGGTGTTTTCAAACAAGATGGCACCGAGAACTCGTTCACCGGTAAATGAGGGAGATTTGATGATTCGGGTACGCATCGCATGCACTAAGTCGAACATCTCCTCATCGTTCGCCCAAGCGTTAGACGCGATACCGTATAGGCCCAGCGCCTTCGGTGTACTGCCGCCGCTCTGATCGAGCGCCGCAATAAACCCTTTCCCCGCTCCGACTTTTTCCTGCTGCTCTACACTGTTACTGCTCATGGATAAGGGATTCCTTATTAACTTCTTTGAAGATGCGTTCGCGAACGTATCTTGAAAAACGAGCCACTAGCCTTGGTAAAGACGTGCTCTTCTGTGCCCGCAGCTGCCGAGGTCCGCAGCGTTCGAGTACTCCTCGCTCCGCTCTCGTCGCCCGCGCGTCATGCAAGGGGCAGCACGTAGTATAGAAAAAAAATGGGAGAAAGGATCGTTCACTCACCTCTCGCCAGGCCCGATTTGGCTAGCCTGTGATGATGAGCTCAAAGCCAGTATGTCGACGGACATTGAGTACCGTACCACCATCGAAAATCAGATACTGACCTCTCACCCCCGCCAAGGTGCCACTGAATTCAGGAGCTCTGCCTAAATTAAGCGACTTAACTTTTGCGGGAGGTGTGTCTAGTGGATAGCGCAATTTTGTTGGCGCGCTGCTTTTAGCAAGGTAGGTTTGCAAATCCTCGGTCAACAGCCCTCCGAGACGCGTCCGTTCCTGGATCAGATCAACACCGTCGTCCTCTGTTCCACAGAGCATCCTTTGCCAGCGAGTCTTATCAGAGGCAAATTCCTTCAAAGCAACCTCGATCAAGCCCGCGAGATAACGATTCGGTGTTTCCGCCAGAACGATCGCGGCATGAGCACCCTGATCAATCCACCGAGCGGGCTGATTAGTGGCTGCTGTGACGCCAACTTTAAGACCTCCACTATCGGCTAAATACACCAAGTGCGGTTGCGCGTGGTTGCGCTTTTCCCATTCGATATCGCGGCCCTTGCCTTCGTGCGCTTGACATAGTTCTGGG
>JBCCQO010000008.1:0-22046 GCA_039024595.1 Pseudomonadota bacterium
ACCACTTTCCGCGGTGAGTACGGCAAACTCATCGCGTCTCGCCCGCGCGGTGCTCAAGTCTTCGACCGACAAATCGACGCCGATTGCATCAATGCCATCAAGCATGCATGCGGCGATGACATGACGCCCTTCTCCGCAGCCTAAGTCGAGCAATTTCTCACCGGGTCGCATAGGAAAATACTCGCGGTCAACGGTTTGCATCGACTATTGCACCTCGGTAGTAGTCAAGTAGCTGAGACGCGCATACGTGCCAACTAAAATTTTCTAGGATGCGCTGTCGGCCCGCATTGGCAAGGCGTGCGCGCTCCGACTGATCTTTGAGCAAGCGGCTCAGGGCGCTAGTTAGAGCTTCAGCGTTTGCCGTTGGAACGATTACACCGGCATCGCCAACGATTTCCGGTAAGGCGCCTCCATTTGTCGAAACGACAGGCACGGCGCAAGCCATCGCTTCGCCTGCAGGCAGGCCAAAACCCTCATAGATTGAAGGGATGACGGCGATCGTCGCCTGCGAGTACAAGGAGACCAGCTCTTCCGTGCTAACTCCCGTGACAAACTGGACCCGCTGCCTCAGACCTAAACGATCCAGAAGGCGATCGGTTTTTCCCCCCGCCTGGGGCTGACCGATGACGAGCAACTCCAAGTTTGGAAACTCTGCCAAAAGTGCGGCGTAGGCTTTGAGTAAGTAGCGCAAGCCCTTAAGCGGCGCATCGGCGGAGGCCGTTGCCATCAACCGGAGCCTATCGCCGCTACTTGCTTCGATGGGGCGGAACACCGCCGTATCGATTCCGTTGTAAATAAGCCCGATTTGATCGACAGAAAGACCAAAATCCCTAGCGATGTCCTGCCGTGACTGCTCCGACACAGTGATGATATTGCGTAAGCGCTTTATCACCTTACCTTGCATGTGCAAAAAAGAATGCCAGCGCTTTACTAGAAGACGTTCTCGCCAGCCGCGGGCAGCACGCAGTGCAATCCTCCGGTCATTGGTGATGGGGTGATGGACCGTGGTAACCAGTGGAAACCCATCACTCTGGAGCTTCATAACACCATAGCTCAAGCTTTGATTGTCGTGGATCAGATCATAATGACGGCCGTGCTTACGTAGGTACTTTCTTACCCGTCTACCAAAGGTATACGGCTCGGCGAAGCCCCCGGTGAGTTTGCTCAGCCACTCCACGGTATCGGAATAGGACAAAAGGTGACGCGGACGAAGAGAGGCAAGTCCGTTCTCAAACAGGTCCAAACTGGGAATCTTTATCAGTCCTACGCCCTCATCCAGAATCGGATAGGGGGGGCCAGAAATGACATCAACCTGATGCCCTGCCTCAACTAAGGCCTTACTAAGGTAGCGAAGATAAATCCCCTGCCCACCGCCGAAGGGCTGACTTCGATAGCCCAAAAGCGCAATTCTAAGGGGGCCGGGATCCGGTACGGAGGGAGGAGGAGCGCGCCTCGACGCACCGGAGCTAGGTGTTGGCGAAGCTGGATATGTTTTGGGAGCGGGATTGGTCATTAGGGTGGTGTGCCCAGCGGCTGCGCTTCATCGCACAGAAAACTGGACCGACACATGGGACAAGCATATCGATAGCAGAACGCCGCATTGTAAACGCAGGAGATTGTTACACAAGTTATGCCGTAATATTGCGCTCAGGATCCGTGGGGCCTTTGGAGCCTAAAACCTACTTGTACAACCGTGCACCATAAGATGCTCTACGAGCGCTTCATATTCTTCTGGACCGTGACACACGCCATCACTTGGGCGGCTCTCGTACGATCCCGATAAGTTCAGCGCCTTAATTGGTGCTGCATGACCTTCCCGCATCAGTTCAAGCGACTCGTGGCCGCCATTAAGAAGATCCTTAGCGCTGAGTGGGGATAGCATTCCAACCTGCTCTTCAACATTGAACGGTGCAATGTTGTGCCATGCAGTAAGCAGCTTGGGCCCCAAAAACTGCGGCACTAGCGGTGGCGTCGCACGCTCTAGAAGACAGAGCGCTCGATCTAGATAAAAACTCAATACGGGTGAACTCCGATGAAAAAGGAGCCAAGCATTGTGAATTTTTTTGTAGGCACGGAGACGATTGCCCTGCGGCTGAATCCAGCATTCGCGGCCAAAGCTCTCCCTTACCTCGGTGGGTAAGAAGTTGTCGAAGATGAGCAGATCCGCATCACACCAAATCGCATATTCAAAGCCTTCATCCAAAACTTCCTGCAGCCAAAAGAGTCGGGCCAAATCGCTCAGCAGCAACACGTTCGATTGAAATTTGCTTCTCAGCTCGGAGGGAATGCGATCAAAAAACTCATCGCCCTCGAAGCGATAAGCATATCCTCGCCGGTCACTCCACTGACGAACGGAATCCAGACAAGCGGCCTGCCAGGTACCAAGAGCCGCTGCATCCTGGGACTGAAGCACGACGATGGCCTTAGTCACGGGGTCGACGCTTTTCCGCCTGCCCCGATCTCTCGGCTGATCAGCGGTCTCAATTCACCGTCTGTTAGATAGCTCACAAGACTGCCCTTTTTTGCCCGCTCGCAGCGGTTCTGCAGATCGCTTCCGGTACACTGCGTGCAGCAATGTAATCAGCTAAGGCCCATCTTGGGTAAAGGAGCCTTTTTGTTTAAAGGAATCGTATTAGCCGGCGGGTCCGGGACCCGGCTACACCCACTTACCAGCACTGTTAGTAAGCAGCTGATGCCAGTTTACGATAAACCCATGATCTATTACCCGCTAGCGACCCTAATGGAAGCGGGTATTAGGGATGTGCTCATCATTACCACACCCCGTGATCAGAGTGCGTTTATAGAGTTGCTCGGCGACGGATCACAGTGGGGTATTAACATTAGCTATACGGTGCAACCATCACCTGATGGTCTGGCACAAGCTTTTATTCTCGGCGAGGACTTTGTAGGTGACTCTCCCGTAAGCCTCGTTTTAGGCGACAACATTTTTTACGGCGATGGTTTCTCTAAGTGCCTAAACCATGCGGTTGCGCGCGAAAGCGGTGCTTCGGTCTTTGCATACT
This sequence comes from Pseudomonadota bacterium, assembly GCA_039024595.1. Classification (GTDB taxonomy): domain Bacteria; phylum Pseudomonadota; class Gammaproteobacteria; order Pseudomonadales; family Halieaceae; genus Congregibacter. The sequence continues at coordinate 3,024 of JBCCQO010000008.1, forward strand.
ATGTAAACGATCCGGAGCGCTATGGCGTCGTCGATTTTGACGCAAATGGAATTGCCCGCGGCATTGAGGAAAAGCCCAGTAAACCGCGCTCCCGCTATGCGGTCACCGGCTTATACTTTTACGATAACGACGTGCTGCGAATTGCTAAAGACATCAAACCATCCCAGCGGGGCGAACTCGAGATCACGGACGTAAACCTCGCCTATCTGCAGCAACAAAAGCTGAAAGTTGAAGTGATGAGCAGAGGAACGGCGTGGTTAGATACGGGAACGCACAACTCGCTATTGGATGCCGCGAATTTCATCCGCGTTGTAGAAGAGCGCCAGGGGTTGAAGATAGCCTGTCCTGAAGAAGTTGCCTATCGAAAGGGATACATCAGTGCGGAGCAGTTGGAGGCCCTAGCCAATCCGCTGCGCAAGAGTGGCTATGGTGAGTACCTGATTGGACTGCTACGAGAGGAGGGTGCGGTACGCGATGGAAGTTGAGGCGACCTCACTGAGCGGCGTTTACCTGCTAAGGCCGCGGGTGTTTGGAGACGAACGAGGCTTTTTCTATGAGAGCTGGAATGCAGATAGCTTTCGCGAGGCCGGACTAGACTTGCACTTCGTGCAAGACAATCACAGTCGTTCAGCGCAGGGAATTCTCCGAGGCTTGCACTACCAAACTGCGCACACGCAGGGAAAGTTGGTACGAGTCACTGCTGGAGTGGTGTTCGATGTCGCGGTTGACCTGCGCAGCGACTCACCCACCCTTGGTAACTGGGTCGGCGTAAAGCTCGATTCCGAGAAGAAAGAAATGCTGTGGGTTCCACCCGGCTTTGCCCACGGCTTTTATGTGCTATCCGACTATGCAGACTTCCAATACAAGTGCACGGATCGCTACGACCCGGAAAGCGAAATTAGTCTGGCCTGGGATGACCCCAATCTCGCTATCGATTGGCCGTTGATTAATGGCGCCAAACCCACTCTCTCACCAAAAGATCAACAAGGACTCACTTTCGCAAATGCACCGCGCTTAAGCTGACTCTTGAGGCTCAGCTGCACCGCTAGCGCCTCTCGCTCACCCTCGCCGCTCACCCTCACCGAACATAAACGCTGGTCGATACGAATAAGAATATCGCGATACCTGCGAGAAGAGAGGTAACGATGCCGGTTCGAGGAGAACGGATCCAGCCGGAAAGGCCGATGCTAGCAAGAAGACTAATTACGCCCAGGCTATAGCTCGCGATTAGGAGCTTCCAGAGAGTATCGAGTTTTTCTGGATCCGCTGAAAAAGGTAGGTCCGGGTGCAGGCCAATCGTAAGCCGCCACCCGGAAATCACACACACTAATAAGCTGCACGCAGACAGGGCCGATGCAGCTATCACCAGGCTCACGACTTTTTTATCCGACGAAAAAATAATCACGGTGAACAAAATCGTCGCTGACACGCCGCCAAGAAACGCTGAGACAAAGGAAAGCTGTTCCGCAACGGCAACTACGTAACTGGCTTTCAGGTCGGGATCCATAGTCCGATATTCGGCTTACGCTTCGTCGCTTAACAACAGAGGCCGCCACCAGCTCTCGTTATTTAGAAACCAATCGAGGGTCTTCTCCATCCCAGACTCGAACGTCTCTTGCGGTTCGTAGCCCAGTTCGTCGCTTATACGCGTCGCATCGATCGCGTAGCGCCAGTCGTGACCGGCACGGTCCTCTACAAATTCGATCAGTGATTCGGCGGACAGGCCCCTCGCCTGGGGCGCTTGAGGAAACTGTTTTGCAAGCGTCTGGTCGGAAGCAAAGCGCTCATCAAGCTGGGCACAGAGCACTTTCACCAGCTGCAGGTTGCTACGCTCGTTGTTCCCGCCGATGTTGTAGCTTTCGCCGAGACGCCCACCATTCATTACAAGATCGATACCGCGGCAATGATCTTCGACATAAAGCCAATCACGAATATTGCTGCCGTCACCATAGATGGGAAGCGGTCGACCTCGAAGGACATTGGTGATGCACAATGGAATCAGCTTCTCGGGAAAATGCAGCGGACCATAGTTGTTGGAGCAATTGCTTACGGAGACGTTCAGACCGTAAGTATGGTGGTAGGCACGAACGAGATGGTCGGACGCAGCTTTGCTTGCCGAATAGGGCGAATTGGGTTGGTACTGTTGTTCTTCATAAAATCCAGGGTCATCCATGGTCAGAGATCCATAGACCTCATCGGTGGATACGTGATGGAATCGATGTTCCTTGCCATCGCCCTCATCCAACCAAACGGCCCTAGCCGCTTTCAACAAGCTGTGCGTACCCACAATATTGGTATCGATAAACGCATCGGGCCCACTGATTGAACGATCGACATGGCTTTCGGCAGCAAAATGCACCAGGTGGGTAACCTGCTGATCTCGCAGAAGTTGTGAGACCGTTTCCTCGTCGCGAATGTCCGCCTGAACAAATCGAAACTGCGGTAAGCCTTCCAGCGTAGCTAGACTCGCTCGGTTTCCCGCGTAGGTAAGTGCATCGTAGGCGATAACCGTATCTTGCGGATAAGTACGCAGCCAGTAGTGAACGAAGTTTGCCCCTATAAAACCGGCGGCCCCGGTCACGAGCAGCGTATTAGCCATGTTGTTCCTCTATCGGTGCCTCTATCGGAGCCCGCACATCGCTTGAGTGTTGATCTGCGTGCGCGCTGGCAATAGCCAGCGCGAGTTCTTCCTGCCAGTGCCGGGCGCCCGCGCCTAGCGCTTCCCAAGTCTTCTTCTTATCCAGCACGCTGTAGTGCGGTCTCGCGGCTGGGGTCGGGTATTCCTCAGCATTGATCGGTTGAACCTCGGCGGCCCGCGCAATCAACCCTTCCCTTACAGCTAACTGCCCGATGGCGACAGCGAAGTCGTACCAGCTGCAGACCCCAGAATCACTCCAATGATAGACGCCTTGTAGTGCGGGTCGGTGCGCTAACTGCCAGATCGCCCAGGCCAGTGACTCGGCTCGCGTGGGCGTTCCTACCTGATCTACCACTACCTTTAACAGTTCGCGCTCGCAGTGCAAACGAAGCATAGTCTGGAAGAAGTTGGATCCTCGATGAGAGTAAACCCACCCGGTCCGCAAAATGACGTGGTCGTCTAAACAGGCGGCGACGGCATCTTCGCCTTGAAGTTTGGTCAGACCGTATACTCCTAGCGGAGCGGTTGGCGCATCGGTACCGTATGGACGATTAGCGCGACCATCGAAGACGAAATCCGTAGAGACGTGAATTAAGCGCGCCCCGTGAGCTGCACACTGCTCAGCCAAAACCTGGGGGCCAAGTACATTCGCTCTGTGCGCAGCCTCTGGCTCACTTTCGGCGCGATCCACCGCTGTGTAGGCCGCAGCATTGATAACCAGTAGTGGCTTAACTTGAGAAAACGTTGCTGCGACCGAAGAGTGATCGGCAATATCGAGCTGGCTGCGAGAAAAGGCCCTAAGTGGTTGGTCTGCTGGGCAGAGGGCCTGCAGCGCTAGTCCCAGTTGCCCTAGCGCGCCGGTCAGCAGCACCGGCCCATCGACGGCTAACTCACTCCCGAACTGACCCGAACTAGCGTCCTCACCCATGCTCAACGTGGCCCTTCCGCTTTAGGTGTTTGGAAGGCGCTGATGAATCCAAGCGCAGACGTCGCCGAGGACTTCCGCCTTCTCTGGTTCATTGAAGATTTCGTGAAACAGACCTGGGTAGAATTTTAGGGTCTTGTCGCTACTGCTGACTTGGTCATGGAAGCGTTGCGAGCCTGCGGGCGCTGTCATTACATCACCCTCTCCGTGAAGAATAAGAATCGGTACGCTGATCTCCTGGCTCCTCGCCTCATTCACGGCCAGGGCCGAAAACAGTTGCACCGCTAAGCCGGCAGAAATCTTCCCGCTGTGGACCAAGGGGTCGGCAACGTAGTCCGCAACCACCTGCGGGTCCCGGCTAACTTCACTTGCATCGAGCTGCATCACACCCATACGAGGCGCGATCATCGACAGAATTTTACTAATGAACAACGTGATCTTACTTGGCGGTTGTGGCACCTGGAACGCCGCGCCAGAAAACACGGCCCCAGAGAAAGACGGCTTGCGCTCGATCAAGTAGTTGCTAACGATCAATCCACCCATGCTATGGCCGACGATAAAACAGGGTAGCTCCGAGTACTCGTCGGCCGCTTTCTTCCTCAAGTAATCGAGTGTGTTGAAGTAGGTCTCAAACTTATCAACGTAGCAGCGATGACCCGGTGACCGTCCATGACCGATATGATCTGGAGCTAGCGTGGTCGCGCCCGCGAGTGCTAGAGCGCTGGCGACATGTTCATAGCGACCACTATGCTCACCCAGGCCATGCGCGAGGAGCACAACAAAGCGCGGGGACTCGTGCTTCCAATGACGAAAAAAGACGCCCTCGGGTGTATGGCCTTCTTCGCAGCGGCAGCCGCGATCCAGGCTTGCTTGCTGATCCGCTTGCGTGGGCTCTGATCCCGGGCTCTTTTCTTGTTCCATATCGTAGGTCCCAGCGTTCTGCTTTTTTATTGGTGGTCTAAGCTACCGGTGTCAACCAATCCGCATTTTGCGGTCGTTCCCCACGCACCGCGTCGAAATACATTTTTTGCAGCTTTTCCGTAACCGGCCCACGGGTACCGTTGCCGATGGTTCGCCCGTCGAGCTCACGAATCGGAACAACCTCGGCGGCGGTGCCGGTAAAGAACGCCTCATCAGCAACATACACTTCATCGCGGGTAATGCGACGCTCGACAATCTCAAGTCCAAGCTCGTCCGCAAGTGCGAAAACGGTGCCCCGGGTGATCCCATCTAGGCAGGAGGTCAGCTCCGGCGTGTGGATCTTGCCGCGGCGAATGATAAAAATGTTTTCGCCGCTGCCTTCGGCAACATAACCCTCATTATCCAGCAGCAGGGCTTCTTCAGCTCCCGCATCTAATGCTTCACGCAACGCAAGCATCGAGTTTATGTAGTTCCCGTTGGCCTTGGCCTTACACATCGTGATGTTGACATGATGACGAGTGTAGGAGGATGTCTTTACCGTGATCCCGCGTTCCGCCGCCTCTGGATCCATATAGGAAGGCCACTCCCAGGAGGCTACCATTACGTGCGTCTTCAGCGAATCGGCTCTCAGCCCCATGCCTTCGGAACCGTAAAAGCACATCGGGCGCAAATAGGCTTCATTCAGTTCGTTCTCTCGGACTACCCGACGCTGGGCGTCCTCGATCTCTTCGCGATCAAAAGGCATTTCCATACGCAAAATTTTTGCGGAGTTAAACAAGCGCTCTGTGTGCTCTTTTAGCCGAAAGATGCACGTTCCCCGATCAGGCGTTGCGTAAGCTCTAACACCTTCAAAAACCCCAAGGCCGTAATGGAGCGTATGCGTCAGCACATGCACCTTGGCTTCGCGCCAGGGAATCATCTCCCCATCGAGCCAAATGCTGCCATCACGATCCGCGAAACTCATCTTTCTCTCCTAAATTGACATGTGGCCCTGCCGGACTCTGCCCAGCGTAGCCTTAGACCTAATTGATTGCTTAGTGGCTTAGCGCCGGGGCGACACGAATAACCTCTTCGACCGTGGTCTCCCCTCGGGCTACCCGCCCTGCGCCGCTGACGCGCAGCGATTGCATGCCCTCACCCACTGCTACATCGCGCAGGTTGGCCGTATTGATCGTAGCTACGATCTCGCTTTGTACGGCTGGCGAGTTAATCAAGACTTCGTAAATACCTTTCCTACCACGGTAGCCGCTTCCTCGGCAGGTTTTACAACCAACGGCTTCATAGACGCACTCCGGGGGCGGAACTTCAAAAGGTGCGACCAGTTCTTGCCACCCATCGAGGTCGGTGGACACCTTGCGCTTGCAGTCCTCGCAGAGAATCCGAACCAAACGCTGCGACATGACTCCCCGCAGAGTCGCTTTGACCAAATATGCGGGAGCCCCGAGATCTAATAAGCGCGAAACCGAACTTGGCGAGTCGTTAGTATGCAGCGTCGACAAAACCAAGTGGCCAGTGAGCGCCGCTTGAATCGCCATATTGGCGGTTTCCAAATCACGAATCTCCCCAATCATGATGATATCCGGATCCTGGCGCATCAGCGTTCGAACACCGCGGGAAAAATCGAGGTCGATGCTGGTGTTCACCTGCATTTGATTGAACGCACCTTCGACCATTTCGATCGGATCTTCAATCGTACACACGTTCACTTCCGGCTTGGCGAGTTGACGGAGCGTGGAGTAGAGCGTGGTGGTTTTGCCCGAACCGGTTGGACCCGTAACCAAGGCGATGCCGTTCCCCATCCCGGTCATCTGATGCCACCGCTGCAGATCTTCATGAGCAAGGCCCAGCTGCTCAAAGCTTTTTTGCAGCAGATCCGGATCGAAAATCCGCATGACCAGCTTCTCACCGAAAGCAGTAGGTAGGGTGGATAAGCGCAGCTCGACTTCGTCACCATCGGGGCTGCGAGTCTTCAGGCGACCGTCTTGTGGTCGCCGTTTTTCGGCGACGTCCATGCGGCCGAGAATCTTAATCCGACTGGTGACCGCCGCGCAGACGTGATCAGGCAGTTCGTAGACCTGGGTAAGCACACCATCGATGCGAAATCGAACATTGCCAACATCACGCCTAGGTTCAATGTGAATGTCGCTGGCGCGCTGTTCAAACGCGTACTGCAGGAGCCAATCGACGATGCTGACCACGTGCTGATCGTTCGCGTCGAGTTCCTGCATTGAACCCAGTTCAAGCATCTGCTCTAGGTTGCCAATATTGCTTCCTGGGGAACGCGCTCCCGTGGCGCGGGCACCGCGAACGGAACCGGCCATGGTGTAAAACTCAGCGGTAAAGCGAGTGATGTCTCGTGGGTCAGCCAGTACTCGACGTATCGGCTTGCGCACGACGTGTTCTAAGTTCTCTTGCCAGGCTTTCAAGAAAGGCTCTGCACTGGCGATCACGACTTCCTCGTCAGAGACCTCAACGGCCAGAATGCGATGACGCTCGGCGAAGGCCCGGGACATGACTTCGGCCACGGCCGCGACATTGATCTTCAGCGGATCGATTTCAACGATATCTTGATCACTCTGACCGGCTAACCAGGCAAGCAACTCTTCCATTTCCAAAGACTGACCTGGGTTGGCGAGGTCATTGAGCTTTTGCTCTGCGAGGAAGACCAAGGGATGGACTGCACCAGAGGTCACACCCTGCAAGCGACGCAGATCAGCCGCGCTCACGCGCCCATCGGTCAGCAAGCCCTCCAGAAGCATTCGAATGCTTAATGCTTGCTCGGGCTGAAACTTTGGTCTCGCTTGAAGCATTGATGAAATCCGTCATAAAACCGAGTCAAAGACTCGCTATTTGGTAGTCCCTATCACACCAGGGCGTGATCCTACCATAGCGCGCTAAACCCAAGATTTTGCAAGATATTTCTCTCACAATTTTTTGCACACAAAGGCAGACAGTGAAATCAATCTGGACTTATACTCCGCGCATCCGAGGGGTACGCCCCGTGAATATGAGAGACAGTTTTTTCTTTTATCTCGAGCGGTACTAAAACAAGACTCCCACTCCCGGCTTCTTACCGATAATTGGCGATAACTTTCCAGCGTTTATAGCTACGTGCCTACCTTAAACACAGTCTTGCACTTTAGCGGAGCTCCGGTAACGGGGTGCGCGAAAGCGAGCTTGCGCTTTCACGCGCCGAGCCTCTGCTTTGCAGGCGGTAAAAGCCGGTCGATCTACTAAGGGGCTGTCGTGGATATCATCGCGGCCTACGGGCCACAGTTTCTAGGTCTCGCCTGCATTGCGGGCTTTTTTATGGCCTGGGGTATTGGTGCAAACGACGTGGCGAACGCCATGGGTACCTCCGTTGGCTCGAAGGCTCTTACCATTCGCCAGGCGATACTCATTGCAATGGTGTTCGAGTTCCTCGGTGCGTATCTAGCCGGCGGTGAGGTTACTTCTACAATTCGACGCGGAATTATAGATCCCGCGCTTCTTGAGGACGAACCGGAAAAACTCGTCTACGGGATGATGTCCGCCCTGTTCGCGGCGGGCACTTGGCTGCTGATCGCGAGCGTTCGAGGCTGGCCTGTGTCGACTACCCACTCCATCGTTGGAGCCATTGTCGGCTTCGCTACGGTAGGAATATCCGTGGACGCGGTGAACTGGAGCCAGGTGCTGACCATTGCAGGTAGCTGGGTTGTCTCGCCACTCCTTGCGGGCAGTATTTCCGCGCTGCTGTTCATTAGCGTACAGAAACTGATCCTAGATTCGGACAACCCCTTTGCCAACGCCAAGCGATTCATACCGCTGTATATGTGGATCGTTGGCTTCATGATCTCAATGGTCACCCTGCTCAAAGGGTTCAAACATCTCGGACTGGATATTGATTTTGGGCTTGGCTCTCAGTTTGCCAATGCGCTTCCGCTATCGGCGGGGATGGGCGTTCTGGTTGCACTCGGCGGATCGCTGTTCCTACGACGGATCAACGAGGAACCCGGCGGTGAACAAGGGTCGGCCAACGTCGAGCGCGTCTTTGCAGTCTTGATGATTTTTACGGCCTGCTCTATGGCCTTTGCTCATGGATCAAACGACGTAGCCAATGCGGTGGGACCGCTTGCCGCGATCGCCAGCATCGTTAACTCCGGTGGTGCGGTGACCGCGAAATCCGTCATGCCTGGATGGATTCTTCTTACCGGGGCTGTTGGCATCATCGTAGGCTTGGCGACTTACGGCTGGAAGGTGATTGCGACGGTAGGACAGAAGATCACCGAGCTGACGCCCTCCCGCGGTTTTGCCGCTGAGCTCGCTGCGGCGTCCACGGTGGTTGTGGCGTCGGCGACGGGACTGCCAGTTTCTACCACGCATACCCTGGTAGGGGCGGTATTGGGTGTTGGTTTGGTGCGAAGCCTTGGAGCTATCGACTTAAAGGTCATCGGCTCTATTTTTATGAGCTGGCTAATCACCCTACCAGCGGGTGCAATCCTTTCAATTATTTTCTTTTTCACTCTCAGCGGCATTTTTGGCTGAGACCGGCTACCGGGTGAATACTCATGGCAAGTAGCGACGAGCCGATTTCCTGGTTTCGCAATACTGCGCCGTATATCAATGCGCACCGAGGCTCAACTTTCGTTGTTCTACTTCCCGGCGAGCTACAGGCCGCCGGTGCGCTACCGCGGGTGCTCCAGGATTTAGCGCTATTGGCAAGCCTGGGTGTGAAACTGGTCGTCGTATTTGGAAGTCGTCCTCAGATCGATGCTCATCTAAAGAATCAGGGCTTGGAGAGCCGCTACGAGAATGGCCTCCGAGTCACTACTCCAGAGATGATGCCGGCGCTAAGACAGGTGGTCGGATCACAGCGACATGAAATCGAGGCCCAGCTTTCGATGGGACTTCCGAATTCGCCTATGCGCGGAGCAAACTTGCGAGCCATAAGCGGGAATTTTGTCGTTGCCAAGCCCGTCGGCGTACACGGTGGCGTCGACTTTCAGTTGGCCGGTGAGGTCCGTCGCGTTGATGTAGAGGGAATAAAGGAGGTCTTATCGGCACGCGCACTAGTGCTGCTGTCGGTGCTTGGCTGTTCTCCCAGCGGCGAAAATTTCAATATGTCTGTCCAGGACGTGGCGCGTGCCGCCGCGCGCGAGCTTGAAGCAGAGAAGCTCATCGTTTTGTGTGATCGGGATGGTATCCACGATGCAAAGGGAACCCTAATCAGACAATGCACGGCGGCGTTTCTCGACGGCAACACACTCGAAAGCGAGTCTGACCGATCTCTACTAAAGCTTGGCGTAGACGCTTGCCGCGGTGGAGTGAATCGGTGCCACATCGTTAGCTATACGAACCCAGATGCACTATTGGCGGAACTCTTCACCGTAGACGGTAGCGGTACGCTGGTTACTGGTACGGATTACGAGCAAACACGCTGGGCGACAATTCAGGACGTAGCCGGAGTTCTCGAGTTGATTCAGCCGCTCGAAGAATCAGGAGTGCTGCTTAAACGCTCCCGCGAACTATTGGAAAACGAAATCACTCAGTTTCGCCTGATGGAAAGAGACGGGCGAATAACCGCCTGCGCGGCCTTGTATCCGTACCGGGAATCGCAGATGGGCGAGTTGGCCTGCATCGTTACCCATCCAGACTATAGGAACAACAAACGCGCGCAGCTGGTACTACGGGAGCTCGAAGAAGAAGCGCTAGCACAAGGGCTCAATTTACTGTTTGTGCTAACCACGCAGACCGCTCACTGGTTTCTAGAGCAAGGATTCACGGAGACCACGCGCGATTCATTGCCGGCTGAGCGCAAGGCCCTTTACAACCTACAGCGCAACTCCAAGGTTTTCGTGAAGCACATTGGTAAGCCTTGCTAAGGCGCTTTGTCACTCCTCTAACTTGATTTGCGCAAACACCGGGAAGTGATCGGAACAGCCGCGGTTTCTTTGCCTATCAAAGGGAATCGGTTTGCCACCGCGATTGACCAGAGCCCAAGCATTACCGGCAAGCTCCGGAGTTTCATCCGCGGAGAGAACACGGTGCGAATCCCGCTGAAACTGCACCGTAGACATGGCGCTAAGAAGCCCTCGACTGAATAAAATCTGATCGTAGTACCGCCAGCGTGGACTTCGGTAGTAGGAGCCTCGTTCCCCCAGCTCATCCCACCAGGGATTGTATAACCTGGGTTCGGAAGCCATATAAGAGCGAAAGCGTTGCCGGTCACTGGTGCCGCGCACCTTTAGATCGTTGTGAACAACCTTCCAGTCGTTTGACGAGCCAAGCAGTTCAACGCTCTCATTGAATGGCTCATCGTTGAAATCGCCCATCACTACGACGGGCGAAGATGCCCGCTTCTCGAGCGCATCATCACCAGGTAGCGTTAGCTTCTGGCTTTGTGCGTCCCATAACTCGCGAAGCTGGTAGCGTGTGCGACCGGCAACCAAGCGCTTTACGTAGTGAGCTGCCGAAACCCTACGGCTGGCACCCTCTCCGGTAAGCCGAGAGGGCCAATGATTGACTAAGACCGTCAGCTGACTGTCACCTGGTAGGGCCAAGTGAACTTCCAATACGTCTCGTGTATTGAACGTGCGATCAATCACATGAGTAGAGATTTGAGAAACTTCCTCGATCGCATCCTTATCAACGAGACCGCCCACGTTTAAACCATCGAGAGCAAACCCAGTTCGGTCGCTTGCCAGCTTATCTACCGATTCCAAATTGGCTGAGGTCACCCGCTCGGCGATGGCGCTGCAGAGTTCGTCACTTTCGATTTCGACAAGTCCGATAAATAACGGCGGAGCCGATAGCTCAGAAATCAGGTCTATCGTCGCCGCAATGACATCCAACTTCGCTTCGATGGTTGCCTGACTGGCGGAAGATGCGTCGTCGTCACTAGATAGCGCGAACTCGATTGGGCTCCCTTGGGAGCCGAAGAGGCGTTGAACGTTCCAGAAAATAAGGCTTCGAGTATTCAAGGGAACAAAATTCTCCGGATAGATGCGTTCGCACCCAGCCTTAGAATCTCTTTGTCGACAAAGCTGCTGAGCGTTTCATCGTGCAATAGCAGAGCAAATTCCAAAGACCGCGTTGCGGCCTTCGATGCGTTGGCTGAGGTCAAACACAGTACTTTCCGATCACAGACAACGGTTTTGTGGTGCATACGGCCGGACGCGCCGGTCAAGGCGCCCGGGTAGTAACGAGCATCAACACCGCCGTCACGAAGCTGGGGCACCGCATTCCATCGTTGAGTTCCCTGATCCGCATCAACGATTCCAGCTACGTCGACACCTCGGTCCGCGGCTCTTAGCAGCGCGGCAACGACTTGCGTATCTTGGGACATTACGAAGTAGGCAAAGCGGATGCGTTCACTAGCCAAATCAATAGCGGTCACCAGTTCATCGACAGCCTCTGCGTTGGCGCCTAGGGCAAAACGCCCACTGAGCCCCTCCGTCTCCGCAATAGAGATCGCAGTTCCCACATCGCGAAAATCCCCATCCCACATTGCATCAAACGCCTGCTCGATGGATTCGAGAACCCGCGAACTCGAAAGCACCACGCTCCAATTTAGATGACGATCTATGCTCCCCGGGGCAAAGTTAGCTGAAGATAGGAGAAGCTTGGGCGATGATTCACGATCGAGGCGAATAAAGTTAATGTGCTGTAGGGCGCTCGTTACAACATCGGCACGCACATCGATGCCCGCCCGACTTAACGCGGAAAAACACTCTCGGTGTTGCTCGTAGGCGCCCCCAGGATGCCAAATTGCGTTTGCGGGCAAAGGATTGGACTCTTTGAGGTAACGACTCTCAACGAATACGCGCGCTCGTCGGTTGCGCAGCGAGCGGATATCTGCCATCGCGCTGACGACACCCCGATCGGACATCTGCTGGCTGGCAATGTCAATGTCGGCATCCTCCCGGAGCATTGTTTGAAGCTGCTGCCTCAAGTCATCCGGCGCGCCCCTAGACGGTGGCGAGAGAAATACCTCGCAAGATTCTGTCTTAGCACTCACGGCTCAATTCCCCAGCTGGCGCTGCTCGGGACTCAGAGAGAGCCACCGGTTTTCGCCCGAGCGGGATACAGATTTCCGCGTCGGGCCAAAGCTGCCGTGTGCTCGCGAGACTTAGCTTACCGTCGCCATTACTCCCCCAGTCGCGGCCAAAAGAATTGCGAAAGCGAAGAAAAGAGCTCTTCTCGTCGATTCCACCTTGCTGATCAAGAGCGAGATCGAAGCCCGTGATCAATACGCAGTGTTTACCGAAGCGTGATCCCGTTGGCTTCGCAACATCGCGCTCGCAGAGATGCTGCATATCGTGATACCAGGGGCAACCGAATACGACAGGGCCTAGGTCGGCAATAACAACCAGCAGATCGACTATATCAGCCGCTGTACGGTAGTCCTCGATATAGCCCATTGCCTTCAATACCCTGGCTCCCGCAATTACCGATGTACCTTCCGCAAACGGTCTCGCACCGCGATACGCTCCACCGCGAAAGCGATCAATGCGTTGAGCCTCGAAGTAGATCTTTTCGCGCGCGAAGCTCGCGTCGATACCGGCAGTACATACTGGATTTGCTGCCATTTCGTGAGCCCATGCGAAACCGACACAAGCGCCCTCGAACCCCTGCTTTAGCCACAGATCACAGGACCATTGGAATGAGGGTGGTAGACCGCTCAATGAGTTTTCGCCAGTGAGGAGAGATCGATCACTTTTGGAAGCAACGTCGGATATTGCGAGAGCCCTAGAGGGCTCTGCTTTGGTCGCAGTCGAGAGAATGGCCATCAAGGCTTTGTCCTAGTCCCACCAGCCCTGCCGCCGGCCGAATCTAACAATCTGCTCCAAACCTGCCTCTACAACGCCCACGGCGGCTTCGCCCGCATCGAAGCCAAACGCACCGAAGATTTCTCCGATTCCTTCCAAAATACTGATTATCCCCTCCAGAATCGTCCTTACCCACTCACCGAGATCGAAGGACTGAAAAGGTTCATCCTCCCTTGGGAAGGTGCCAGGCCCTAGCTCGTTGGCATCGTTTTCACTTCGAGCAATCGCCTGCGTAAATCCCCGCGCCACTTCGTCTCGAACAGCTAGCAACTGATACTCGAGCTCTTCCTTTTGCTCGATGGTCAATCCTGCAAGCGCCGGATCGCTTCCATCTCGCACCTGTTGCAAGGTGTTTGCCGCAGCCCCGTAGGCGGCTCCATAGTGTTTCTTTAGGACTAACCGACCCTCGATAAGGTCTCGTAAGCGAACCGAATGCGTCATCGTCGCTCTATCGGGAAAAAAGAGTTCTAAGTTGATTGGGCGTAGACCTACTGCTTCATCGGGCATTGTGAATTCTCTCCAAGTATCTGCGTCAGCTTCGGTGAGCGATTCGTTCGAGCATGCTAAATAGGCGTCCAAACAAGCTCGTACACACTTAGCTTGCTTGCACACTATTAACGTCAAGTACGGGCAGACATCACCGTTGACGAGTCGCTTAGCAGCTTCTTAAGGACTTATTCAGCCAGCAGGCACTGAACCCAGTGTTGTAGAACACCGCAAAACTCAGCACCGCTGGGCAATCGCAGTCACAGGAATTCGAATAGTGGAAGAGCAGGAACGACGAGCAGCAAGACGGAATAAACGTGTTCCGATACTGTTGTCTCGGCAGTCCAGCCATCCTGGGGAATTACACCCGGTAGACCTGTGACTTTGCGAACCTGCCTTTCGACAGGGTTGCCTTTTTCGAGCGGTCACTCGTTAGCTATATATAGCATAGGATTCTAAGGAAAACAGTGGGAGCCGTTATATGAACCATTTTAACCTCTGTGAGTTCAGCGCTTGGGTATTGCCTGCCCATCGTAAATCGGGCTTCGCTTCAGAGGACAATCTCAATAAGAACAGGCAAATGGTCCGAGAGTGGTTTCGCATCACCGCGCAGCACTTCGCCTCGATTTACCGCCAGGAGAGGCGAGTAAAAAATATAGTCAATCGTCCGGTCCGGTTGCCGTAGTGGGTCTTGGGGTGACATGTAGGTGTACGACGACTCTGGATTTTCCTCGATCGCTGTGAGCGAGGGGATAGATGGATAGCGACTAATTAATGGGTAAAGCTCTGTGCCTTGCTCGTTGTAGCTGCTCCGCAGTTCCGTATAGGAAGTGAGCGCGTCGTCGTTCGGAAGCAAATTGAAATCGCCTCCGAGTACCCAAGGTGTCTCCTCTGGCAGAGCGGCCAAGCGCTCCAGGACCTGTCCAACCTGGACTTCCATCGTGTTGCTACCCTGAGCGAATGCGCTCAAGTGCGTATCGATCAAAATGAGCTCCCTGCCATCATCGATCGGCAGTTGTACCTGGAGCATCGCGCGCTTTAGATTGAACTGCCGCGTTAGGACATCATCACTCGTGATGGCTGACAATGCGTAGCGCGTCGCCTCGTTGATTTTGAACTTCGACAGTACAACGAGCTTCATGCCCACACGCCCGTTGATTGCAGGATGGGGTAGGTACGCGGCTTTCCAATAAAAGGTCTCTGTGTAAGCAGCGTATTGGGGCAAGTATTGACGCAAGAGCTCCGTCTGATCCTGCATATGCGTACGCGTGGCTTCATCGTCCACTTCCTGCAACATAACCAGGTCCGGATCCTCGGCGGCGATAAAATCAGCCACACGCCGAGTCACCGCAGCCACGGTATCTGCATCGGGCCAGGGGTCCGGTCCATCGTCGTAAAAGAAATGGTTGTTGTCGTTTCCAGCCATAAACTGAACGTTCCAACTGAGAATCTTGACCGTTTGACCGGCTGCAAGCACAGGTGTGTCATCACCGGGATAGACATTGACCGACTCCACAGGATCAGGATGAAAGGTAGTCAGATAGACAGCCATCAAGAACATGACGGCTAGGGAGAGCACTACACCTACCAGTACTTTTAAGATTTTATTCATGGGCCAGATTTTCTAAACAGACTACGTTGTTATCGGTGTTCTAACTTATCGTGACGGTGAAAAGCGTCGACGCATCGCCTGTGACTTTAGCAAGTACGCCGACAGCAAAAGATAAACCGCATACTCAACAGTCATCGGTATAAAGCGCGAAGGCCCGTTCCCAAAGGCCTGAAAATCAACGGTCTCGACAAAACACAAGGTCGCAAGAACAGCATACATCGTCACTGTTGCAAAGGGTGTCGCGGGCCATCTCAAAAAATATCCGATCAGAAACACAAAGCCGGTAAGCAAAAGGGCGAGTAAATGTAGAAACTGAATGCCTCTCGGGAAATTGGGATTCTGCAGGCCAAAGGTCACCTGCGGGGTTGCATATTCCACGAGTCCGGCAGCACCCCAGGTCAGAAGCACCACGGAGATAAGCAGCAGAAGATGTGGCACGTACCTTTGAAGAGGTGACATCTTTTTACCCCAAACCCCTATGTATACTTTGGATAAAACAGAGTAGCCAGGATAGTCGCAAAACCCCATTTATGAGAGCCCGTTTTCGGGCGGACGAGAGGGCTGCGCCTATTCAAGCTGGGTGCTATCCAAGCTGGGTGCCAGCCATGCTCTGGCGGAGTTAATTTCAGTGCTGTGCGATCACCAATGAAACGGTTGTCGTGGCTACGATGGTACTGGGCGTCACCGCTGGGGACCAGAAATAAACCAGCGCAGAAAGGCCGAGCCAAGCTGTAAACATGAGCAAATACGGCCAGCGATGCAGCCAGAGTCTCGCCGCCAGCAACGTGGTTACTGCGGTTCCCCCCAGCGCGATTAATACCGGCAGTGCCGCGTATGTGCCCGTACCGGTGAGCGCGGTCTGTAGAGCAATGCTAGCCCACTGTGCGGGCAAGAGCGCTAAAAACCATTCCGGTAGCAAGCCGGGAAAAGCGGACACGATGAGCAAGACGGAAGCCTCGCCGGCGACAACAAATAAAGCCATTAACCAACCTCTGCGGGATAAGGTTTTCGCGAACAAAGCACCTCGCGCGGCGAAACTGGCGCTGGCTATCGTCATGGCTAAGATAAGTGAGGACGGATGCGAAAGCGCCGGCATACCCAAGGCAAGTGCCAAGACTACGAGGCCTGCTGCATTGACTAACGCCATTAGGACCCCGACCCTGAAGGGTCCGACGATTGCGGCCCCGATTATCCCCACGCCCATCAGGCCCAAGGTAAATACTGGACCGCTTGCTACAGCTAACGACGAAGCGGTTGAAGAAAGTACAAGCAGCGTAAGGATCGGGACCGCAACTCCAGTCAGCGCCATGGCAAACCAAGCCTGGGTTGGCCAGTTCAGGCGTCTGAACGACATTAAATCCCTCATGGCAAAGATCCTGACGCAAGGGGTTGGTGTTGTCGGCCGCTAATGAAAGCTACCTAAAAGTGCCTGGTGCTCAAAGAGCCGTCGTGCCGCCGACCAGGGTTCAAAACACAGTGACCGTAGCCCCTCCCGTCAAATCCAGCTATGGCCGGTAAGTCGCCAGCTTCACTCCGAAACCCACAAACACAGCTCCAGTAACCCCCTTTAGCCAGCGTTGAAACGAACCGGTCTGGGCGACCTTCATCAACCGTGCAAACAAGATCACCATAGCGCCAAACCAAATTGCGTTTATTACGGAGTGAAGGAACACAAGGAAAAATGCCGACGCAACGGCGTGCTCCCCAGTGGGAATAAACTGAGGAAATGCCGCGAGATAGAACATTGAGACCTTCGGGTTAAGGGCATTGGTCAGCAGGCCTTCCGTGTAGGCCAAGCCCAGTGACTGTTGACGCTTCGAAGGGTTGATCGCGTTCACGGCGTTATCGCCTCGATAAGCGTCAAAAAGCGCTTTGAATCCAATCCAGCACAGGTAGGCTGCGCCGATTAACTTAACAACAAGAAAAGCTTTGGACGACGCAAGGAGAATTGCGGAAATTCCCAGGATCGCGAGCGCCCCATGCAAGTAAAAGGCTGTTAGGAAGCCCGCGACATTCGCAAATCCCGCTGCCTTACCAGACGTAGGGACCGTTTTCGCAATCAGAACACCATTGGGTCCTGGCGACATTACCAATAGAGAGGCGATTGCTACGAAACTAAGTGTGTTCAACCAATCCATGAACGGCTCCACCAAGGGAAGGAGCAGGAGAGTGCCTGAGGTCATAGGTAATCGCAAACATAGAGGCCGACGCAGTGCTGATTAGATGTTCTCTGCGCCGTAAACTGCGACACTCCCTTCGTTACGCACGCAAATCCTTGGGGGAGTCCATCACCACATAGGAATTGATCGCGTTGACCTGAGGTATGCGTCCGAGCACTTCCGAGTGAAACACTTTATAGGCAGCTAGATTTTCACATTCCACGCGCAGTAGGTATTCAAAGCTACCAGTGATGTTGTGGCACTCCCTCACTTCGTCGGCCTGCGCGATCGCTTCTTCGAATGCGTCCTGAGATGCGGTACTGTGATCCGCGATTCCCACGGCCACATAGGCCGTGAAACCGATTCCAAGTTGAGCACGGTCGATCATCGCCCGATAGCCGCGGATAATTCCTGAACGCTCCAACTCTTGAACCCGGCGCAGACAGGCCGAAGGTGACAAACCTACGCGGTTTGCAAGGTCAACGTTTGAGAGACGGCCTTCGCTTTGGAGTTCTTGCATTATTCGGTTGTTAAGCTTGTCCATAACGCGGATTCGTTGCAGAAAATGAATAGATTGGCGCAATAAAGAGAGCACAGTGCGCAGTTATTGTCGAACAATATGCGGAAACAACAGCAGAAAATATCACCATGACAAACGAACTCTGGCTTGGGCTTGTCCTTTTTACCGGCGTAGCGTCGATCACGCCGGGCCCAAACAATCTGATGCTGATGGCGTCCGGGGCCAACTTCGGCTTCCGCCGAACGGTTCCCCATATTCTGGGAATCGAAGTTGGGTTCACGCTGATGGTGGTATTAGTCGGTGCAGGGATAAGCGAGCTCTTTGAACGCTTCCCCACGAGCTTTACCGTGCTGCGCGTGGCGAGCGGAGCGTACCTCGCTTATCTGGCTTTTAAGTTAGCCACATCCCGATCTTTCAGCTCCGACAGAAAGAGCGACCCCAAGCCGTTGACCTTTATGCAAGCGGCACTCTTTCAGTGGGTGAACCCAAAAGCCTGGGCTATGGGCCTTACCGCCGTAAGTGTGTATGCACCGACCCCGGGCATGGCAGCGATTATTCTGATTGCGGGTACCTTTCTGCTGGTGGGGATACCCTCCACGTTGACCTGGACGATGCTTGGCCTACAAATGCGGAAAGTGCTTACTAATGAGATCTACTTGGCCCGCTTCAATGTGGTGATGGCACTCCTACTGGTCGCCTCGCTACTGCCTTTGTTGGTGTCCTAAACGACAGGGTCTATTCAGTAGCAATTCGGTTTGCTGATAGCGGACCTCATTCAATGGTCGGAAGCACTTAGACAATCGTCGGCCTGACGCGAAATCATTTCCCTTGCGTGGCCGATGCCTGCACAAAAGGACCAAGCCCCAGCACCGCGCGCTCCTCATCGATGCGCGAGGCATTCTTCTCAAGGAGGGCCTTGTACTGCGAATTCGTGCCCATCAGTTCCGTAAGATAG
>JBCCQO010000009.1:0-20578 GCA_039024595.1 Pseudomonadota bacterium
GCAAAGTGTGGGAACTGAGTAGTTTGTTCACGAAGCTTCCTTATTAAAATTCTTGTAAGGCCTATAGTAGCGCCGCGTGGGTCGGGTCAGAAGTACTTAGCGCGGCAAAATGTCCGGGCAACTTGCTTGCAAACTGGACGGATGTAGCTGCACTTACGCCCCAGGAAAGGTTCAGCCTATCCAACATAAAAGAACGCCAGAAGTAGAAAGGATGAGTAGATGAGAGTCAGAAGATGGGCGCTACAGCCACTGCGTCATTAACTCGTGGGCATTTACGCGCGCCTTCATTCGTGCCGCGAGCATGAACATCCCACCAACCTTGCGATGAAAATACACAACATCGGTCGGGGGGGCATGCCAAAAATCAGCATATTCGGTAGCCGATTGACCCAACTCCGATAGCTTTGCTGGCATGGTAGACGAAGCAAAGTCATAGGGTTCGTCGGTGGCAAGAGGCTCCAGTGCGAGCGTTAGCAAGTCTAGTAAGAGTTCCCGATACCGCGTATCTGCTTCGCCAACGGAATACCCGACTTTCTCGGCGGCGACAGCCATTGCATCGCGATCGCCGTGCAGTGCGGCAGCCGCCAGTTTTTTATAATTGCTTACAAACCGGGCTTTGAAATCCCGGGTCGCTCCGAAATCCAGCAATACAATTTCACCGCTCGACCAACGGTACTGATAATTGGCAAAGTTTGGATCTGTCTGAACCATTCGCAACTCAAACAGTTCAGTTAACATCAAATCGACCAGCGCCGTCATGACCCGGTCACGCTCTTTCTGGGAGCGGCGTTCTATTGCATCGATAGGGCCGCCGGCAACATAGGTCATAGCAAGGACGTTTTTTCGTGTCAGCTCACTGTAGAGCTCCGGCAAGACAAAGCGTTCGTCGTCACCGAGGACTTCATTAAATCGTGCTAGGTATTTTCCCTCTTTGAGATAATTAGCTTCGTCTTTGAGCTGCTGTTTTGCATCCTCAAGCAGCGGTTGAATATCAACTTCCTGGGGTAATAGACCGGATATGCGCAGTACGGCAGCGATGTTATCAACATCGCTCGCGATACTATCGCTTACGCCCGGGTACTGTATTTTGAGTGCGAGCTCGGTCCCATCGTGGGCTACAGCGCGATGCACTTGCCCTATTGAGGCGGCGGCGATCGGATACCGATCAAAAATACGAAATTGCTTCTCCCAGTCTTTACCGTAGGCTTTGCTAAGCGCCTTATCTAACTGCGCTTCGGGCATGCTGGTCCCATCGCTTCGCAGGCTTGCCAAGATATCCGTCAGTTCTTTCGGCAGCAGATCTCCAGAATCCATAGATAGAATCTGACCGAGCTTCATCGCTGCTCCGCGCATTTCGGACAGCTGCTTGGTCACGCGACGAGCGTTCGCGGGCGTCAACAGTAAATCGCGCGTTTTGACCCGCTTGCCCGCGCGAATTTGCCTCGCACCTTCCGCGAGCATCCCGCCTGCAACGCCGCTTGCTAAACGCGCTACCTTGGCAAAGCGGCCGACTCGTGTTGTGGGGACTGCCTTACCACGACGTCGCCCTTCCAAAACTTCTGCCATAACTGTTTATCCGTTGGCGGCTTGGCTATCGGGGCCAATCCAATCGCTGATGTACCGCTGAACGAGGTCGTGCCCGTTAAACTCCGCATTGAGTACGGTTATGAAAGTGAATACGCCAGTGAGCTTACGAACGATCAGGGCGAACTCCCGTGACGGAGTCACAAAATGTCGAGTCGCCGCAGAACTGGCAGCGTGCTTACCTACCCTTTGCATCAGTCTTGACTGTCCCCAGCAGTAGTGGCCTTGCGAATTTAGATGCTCCCTTGGCAAATCTTTTGCCGGTCGCAGCGGTTCGAGGAGCATCCGGCAGAACTGGGCGAAGCTCTCCTTCGCAAAGTCGGACGCGTCGGGGCGAAGACAGCCTAGGCCAACTAGACTTTCCACCAGCAAATCCTGATCGTCGATTTGACCCGCAGCGATTGCATTGCCGAAATGTCTTCGGAATTGATCGTCGCACTCCATCGTTGAACCAAAGTCCAAAAGCACCAGTTGGTCACCGGCGCGTTTACCTCGAGTTCGCGTACTGTTTGCTGGCTTGATCAAGTAGTTCCCAAAGTTAGGGTCAGTCTGCAACACACCCCACTCGTAGAGTTCTAAGAAGAACAGTTCGAGCATCGCTTCCCCAAGTGCGTTCCGCCGACGCTGGGACAGTGCGGCAACTTCGGGCGCATTTACCCGAAAGCCCTCGACAAACTCGAGCGCAAGCACATTCTCAGAGCAGAGCCCGTCGAAAACTTCCGGAACGAGGTATCGCGAATCACCACGCTGGGTTTCCAATCTTAGTTTGGCATCACGAGTCATCGCCAATTCACGGGAGTAATCGATTTCATTGTGGAGCTGTAAGCGCATGTCGCGCAGCCAGTCATCGAGTTCCCGACCCGCTTTAATCCACCGCGCCAGCAGCATCATGCGGATTACCGCATCAAAGTCATCATCGATAACTTCCGCTAGACCAGGGTATTGAACCTTGAACACTAGCTGCCGACCGTCAACGAGTCGACGGACCCGATGAACCTGTGCGAGTGAGGCCGCAGCCAGGGCCTTCTCCTCAACTTCCACTTGCCGATAGCGCCCTCCTAAACTCTCGCGAACAGAAGGCTCAAGCTCCGACCAGGGTATTGGCTGAGTTTGTGATTCAAGTTCGTGGAGCGCGTCGGTCAGCTCCTTGGGTAAGAAATGCTCGCCAAGGAGCGCGACCATTTGCCCTATTTTCACGTAGGATCCCTTTAGCCGTCCTAGCTCGGCAGTAAATCGCTGAGCCTCGCGCTTCAGCAGCGCATTAGCTCCAGCTTCTGACTCAGCTTTCCCGGTGATGCGTTGCACGGCCGTACCAACCGCAAACGCACCACCCGCTCGTAAACCGGCGAGCGAGACCGCCAAGCCCCGACCAAAGCTGCCGCGGCGAATACCAGACTTTTTGCTCATAGCTTGTTTACGAAAGGAAACAGCTGCGGGATTTGCGCAAGTTTATCGTGTCAGGATATTGCCCTGATGAAAGTTCGTCTGAATCAATAGACCGTCGCCCACGGTGGCAGAACGATTTCCGACCGCTGTCGAGGGCGAGTGCAGATAAAAAGTACGCAGCTGATCAGCGTGCAAAAGAGCTGCATCACTGGGTTGGGCTGACCGACCTGCGTTAGCGATCTAAAAGAAGCGGCGCTAGCATTTCTCGATGGTGCTGGGCGTCTCCGAATTGCTGCTGGCTCCACTGCGCGCGGCGGACAAACAACTGTGCATCGCAATCCCAGGTGAAACCCATCCCGCCGTGGAACTGAACCGCGCGATCCCCGGCAAACTTGAGGGCCTCGGTAGCCTGTGCTTTTGCCATCCGGCAAGCGACCTCCGCGTCACGATCCAGCGAATCGTTACCCGCCAAGCCAACCTGCGTGGCAGCGTGATATACAAAAGATCGAGCCGATTCCATTTCATTCAGAATTTCTACGCTGGGATGCTTTAGCGCCTGGTAAGAGCCAATCAACTTGTCGAACTGCTTTCGTGTGGTCAGGTAGTCAATGATGCTGTCCAAACAGCGTGAGGCTGCGCCGGTAGCTTCAGCCGCAACCAGTAAGGCGCCCAATAGGTGCCAATCGCGTAGCGCCGTCGCTACCCGATCCCCAGACACCACCAACTCGGGTACAACACCAGCAAGTGTGAGGTCGACGGCGCGGCGAGTAAGGTCTATGAGTGTTAAATCACGGTAAGCGGCATCGGATAGCTTACTGCCATCAATCACGGCGAGTGCCGGTGTTTTGACAAGCTCATCCCCTGCAGTCTCATGGTCGGAGCCAGTCGTTACAACGATAATCCAACGAGCGGCCCTTCCGTCCATGACAAATCGTTTAAGGCCTACTAAACCACTGCCCTTTGAGTTCTGAGTACTTGCTAGCGACGCCTGCCAATCTTCCGATTCAAGGTAGGCGACCGTCGCTGGCTCACCTGCAGCTATCGACGCGAGATACGTTTCCGCGTTCGAAGCTCCGCTTCGGAGCAGAAGCTGAGCCGCAAGCAAGGAAGACATCAACGGTGTACCCAGAAGACTCTTACCCATCGCCTCTAAAACGGGCACTGCGGAGGCGATCCCCATTCCAGCACCGCCGACGGACTCGGGTAAGCCGATCGAGGTCCAACCAAGTTCAACAATCCGCTCCCAGGTCTGCGCGGGATAGGGGTCATCGTGTTCGAGATGCTCGCGTACCGAATCAATGCCGATATCGGCACAAAAACTCTGTGCGTATTCGAGCAACATCGCCTGTTCTTCATCAAAGCTGATTGCAGTGTTTCCGAGCACGCTCATAATCAATCTCGTTGTTTAAAAAGTTGTTGTTAAGATCGCCCGCCTAAGACCGTGATCGCTCAAAGGCGCGTCCGCGTAGCCGAGTGGCCCATGACGGAAGATATCGCTAGCTTCTAAGCGCAGGGCCTGCTGACCTCACTTGGGCAAGCCAAGCACATGTTCGGCAATGATGTTGGCTTGGATCTGGCTCGTTCCGCCGCCGATCGTGGCGGAAAAGCTGTTCAGATAGGCTCGCTGCCAAAAACCACCACCGCGGGCCCGCTCGTCTCCCACATACAGCGCGCCATCGGCGCCCTGCGCATTGATCGCAAACTGGCGCATTTTGCGCGTGTATTCGGTCCATCGAAGTTTGTGCGATAGCGGAAGAGCGAGGGGATAGTCGCTGGTCAGCGCGGGTATAGAAGCCCGTCTATCACCTAGCGAAATTGCTTTTTCTTCCATGATGAGACGAACAAGCTGATCCCGCATTTGCGGGTCCTTTGTCAGCGGTTCACCCTTTCGGCTTACCCCGCCAAGTTCCTGGAGCAGGTCATCAATGACAATGCGCACAAAGGCCAGCCCCCCAGCCGCACCAGCTTCAGCGCCGCGTTCATACTGGAGCGTCTTCATTGCGATTTTCCAACCCTCACCTTCTTCGCCCATCAGGCTGTCGGCGGGGATGCGCGCATCGGTGAAAAAAGTCTCGGTAAATCCAAACTCCCCCGTAAGCTTTCTGATAGGACGCGGATCTATCCCATCGATTTGCATCGGCGCGAGAAAAAACGATAGCCCATCGTACTTACGTTCGGCCTCGGGATTAGTGCGAGCGAGAAGAATCATATACTTCGCGTAGTTCCCAAGCGTCGTCCAGATCTTCGTGCCGTTAACAACGTATTCATCGCCCTCACGAACCGCACGAGTACGGGCGTTACCCAGATCAGAGCCGTGATCTGGCTCAGAAAAACCTTGGCACCAGATATCTTCCGCACTCAAGATACCTTTTAAATAACGAGCCTTTTCCTGCTCTGTCCCAATGTCGTTGATGAGGGGCCCAGCCCAACCCAGGCCAATGACATTGAAGCAAATCGGCACGGCTTGCCGACGCATCTCCTGATCGACGATCGATTGATACAGCGAGTCGACTCCCTGACCACCATATTCCTTCGGCCAGGCCATTCCCAGGTAACCCGCGTTCCACACTTTGTGCTGCCACTCGCGCAGAAATTCCAGCTGCTGTTCCGAACCCACCTCCATAAATGATTGGGGGAGAAGAAAACCGGGGTCTTGAGGCTTATTGGCCTTCAACCAACTGGCTATTTCTAATCGAAATTCATCAAGCTCTTTAACAACAGCGTTCATGGCAGTCTTCCTTCGATATAGCTAGGCGTGAATACGCTAAGGATAGCGAAATCCCATTGCGAGCTTAGCCCGCTCCCGTCTGATCTGAGTCCGCCGCTTCTCTACCTAGAGCATCAGCGCGCTTAAACCCTTCACGATCCGTCACCCTCGCTAGATAGGCTAAGGTCTGCGGTTTAAAACGGTCGCTGAGACCCAGCTCTCGGGCAAGCCACAATGCATAAGCGATGCAGATGTCGGCGATAGTAAACCGTCCAGCGACCAGATAATCGTTCTCCAACAGGTGCGCGTCCAAACGACGGAGACGGGCAACAAACCATCTCGCGTAATCATTGCCCACTTGCTGCTTGGCCGGGTCAGGCTCGAGCGCGCTATAGCGAAGAAAGATCGTCTGTGGGAACGTGAGCGTAGCGTCAGCGTGATAGCACCAATTCAGGAGTGAGCCGTAGTCCCGGTGAGCTAGCGGGAGCATGATTTGCTCGTTACCGGCAACAGTGGCGAGGTACTGGGGTATGGCACAGCTTTCAGTCATAGAGACTTTGCCATCCGTCGTCTCGTGTTCGAAGTAAGGCACGGTTCCTAGGATGTTTACCTTCAGAAACTCCGGATCTGACACGCGAGGAGGAAAGGGCAGCACGACCAATTCATAGTCGAGGCCCAATTCTTCAAGTGCCCAAAGGGCGCGCAAAGAGCGTGCGCCGACACAATGCCATAGCTTCATCGTCACAGGCCGTACTGCCTGGCGGCTAGGTCCCGCATGATCTCCTCTGAGCCGCCGCCGATGGCGTTTACGCGAACCTCGCGATAGATGCGTTCCACCCGATTGCCTCGCATGTAGCCGATTCCGCCAAGTATCTGCATTGCTTCGCGAGCACAAAACTCCATTGTTTCGCTTGCTTGTACCTTCAACAGGGCGATATCGCCAGGAACTGGGTTACCAGCCTCCATGGTCTCGTAACAGGCACGAATATAGGCTTGCGTAGCATTCAGTTTTTGCTTCATTTGAGCGATTTTGTGCCGGATCACTTGATGATCCGCCAGGCGTTTACCGAAAGTATTTCGCTCCTGAGCCCATGCAGCTGCCTCTTCTAAGCAAACACGACCCAAAGCCTCCATCGCGGCCGCCATAAACATTCGTTCGCTGTTGAAGTTAGTCATGATGACTAAAAAGCCCTTATTTTCTTCCCCGATCAGGTTCTCGACCGGTACACGCACATTGTCGAAGTAAAGCGTGGCCGTATCGGATGCCCACCAGCCCTGCTTTTGATCAAGAATCGTTCTTGAGAAGCCGTCGCTGTCGGTAGGAATGAGTAACATGGAGACGCCACCAGCGCCGGCTTTTCCCGTTCTAACGGCGGTCGATACCCAGTTCGCGCGCATTCCCCCGGTGATATAGGTCTTAGATCCGTTGACGACGAAATGATCGCCGTCTCGCTCAGCAGTCGTACGAATATTGGCAACATCGGATCCACCACCCGGCTCCGTAATACCAAGAGATATGTGCTTTTCACCGGCTAAGACCGGTGGCGCGACGCGTTGCTTCATCGCTTCAGAACCCCAATTCAGTACTGGAGGTAAACCAATACCGTGGACCATGAGCGACGCGGGAACGCCGCCGACAGCGAACCGGTTCAATTCTTCGTTGGTGATCCAGCTGTGCCAAGAGTCAATGCCCTCAGAAGTGCCGCCGTAGGCCTCCGGGTATCCAAGCCCAAGGAGTCCGACTTTCGCGGCCTTCGGCCATAAATCATCGGGTATGTGCCCCGCCTCATCCCACTCCTCCGCAAACGGTGCTATCTCTGTGTCAATAAAGCGACGTAACTGTGCTCGCCAAGCCTCGTGGTCTTCAGTGATGTGAGGATTAGGAAGTCGCGCACTATCAAAGTCTAAGGACACGTATTACTCCGTTCGCCAGCTTTGGTTGAAATAGAGTCCGGAATCAGCGAGTGCTCAAGTTGTGCGCACGAGGCTTCAACATAGCGTGCATCGCCAATTCCAATATTGAGCATTGATTTAATATTACTGAGCAATGCTCAATGCAGCAAGCGAGGACTCGCTTGCTGACGTTTCAGAGCAGTAAATTCAGGAGCAAATTTCAGACCTCAGAGTACCAAGGCAGAAATGTCGAGGTGATAGCAGCAATGTATAGGCAGCGAAGCATATGTGCTTACAATACTTCGCCCTATGTGCGGTCACTAGCTGGTAGCAAAAAATACAGGCGGCGCTGCCGTGATTCTCAGCCAACCAACTCCACGGTGGACAAGTAGACACTCTAGCCAAGGAAGCACCTGGTCAAAGAAGCACCTTGCCAAGATAAGACAACACAAGAAAGTACAGTGGATAGCTAAGCGTCTTAGCAACCTATCGCTAAGGGCTACCAGCGTTGTTAAGATCTAACAGAAGAGACCGCGAGGTAGGCGCCCAGCTGTTTCGAACTGGAATTCTTCAAATAGTGATGCGTGAAACGTTCAAATCCCTGGGCGTTCGAAAAACCAATCTACAGCCCTGGCCCGAGTTGCTACGCCGTCGGATGGGTGGAATAAATCGACGAAGGGCGCCAGTGATTTTGCAATCCTGATGCACGTTACCTAGCGACAAAACCCGCTCGTTGCCTACCTCCGGTTCATAGTGGCTACAGCGCATACGGCCAGGGTACGGATCTTTCTACCTAAAATCCCAATGAATCCCGGGAATCTAGTTCCAAAAAATAAGCGGCGTCAGCCTGCGCCAGCTACAAGTTATCGATACGAACTCGTCGATCCAAAAAACTAGTCAAGCGCTTAAAGTACTGCTATAGCAGTGTTTATCTAAGCTACGCGACGATTTAACCAAGTGTTTTCCTTTCTTACGAACGGGCGCCTAAGAGGTAACAGTTGGTGCTGTATTGCCGCTAGGACTTAGCTGAACAGTTCAACGGTGCAAAATCCCAGGAAAACGAAGAGCAAAACCTGGGTTTAAAAACCCGTAAAAGACCTTGCTATACAACGTGAAAACCTTATGCTGAGCAACGCGAATCCCGACTTTCGGGATGAAGGCCAACTAACTGGGCAGCGGGATCATTAAAAGGGGTGTGACCATGGCAGGAAAGTTCGAACTTAAAAAGGGTAAAACGGGTAAGTTTTCCTTCAACTTAAAATCAGGTAACGGTCAGGTAGTGTTTACCAGCCAGGCTTACGAAAACAAGCGAGCCGCTAATGCGGGCATCGCGTCGGTAAAGAAAAACGCAAAAAGCGATGCTCGTTTTGAGCGCAAAGCGTCGAAGAGCGGGCAGCCTTTCTTCGTGATCAAAGCAACCAATGGACAAGTCATTGGGAAGAGCCAGATGTACGCCAATGCGGTCAGCATGGAAAAAGGCATTAAGTCGGTCAAAACAAATGCCCCTACTGCAGACACAAACGATCTAACGGAAGCAAAGCCAGCGGCAAAGAAAGCTGCGAAGAAAGCGCCAGCCAAAAAGAAAGCTCCGGCAAAGAAAAAGGCACCGGCGAAGAAAAAAGCAGCAGCTAAGAAGAAGCCTGCCGTAAAGAAAGCTCCAGCTAAAAAGAAGGCTCCGGCAAAGAAAAAAGCAGTAGCAAAGAAGAAGCCAGCTGCGAAGAAGGCACCAGCTAAGAAGAAAGCGCCTGCGAAGAAGAAAGCTAAGAAGTAAATTAGCTTCGTAGTAGCTGCAAATTCAACTGGCTACACTCAACTGACTAAATCCAACTAACTGCGCGGTGTTAAGTTAAGTTGGGTTGACCTAAGCAGGCAAGAAACCGGCGAAGTATTTCGCCGGTTTTTTTATGTCTGCTGTAGTGCTGTCCTCTTTACCTCCATTGAACGGCTTACCATCGAGTCAAGAGAGTCGGGACAAGAAAAGGTCCGGGTAGCCGGCCTTTTGGGCCAACTACCCGGGGTTTCCGCCAGGGGTGCGGGAACTAGGAGATTAGTCGCGCTGAGCGACCGCAGATGCGCTGATCTGTGACAGTGCGCGGGACATCGCATCTTCGTAGCATGCTTTGTTGCGTGAGGCGATCGAGATACTGCCCGCTTCGCGATAAGTCTGCGGACCGCAAGCTTGCTCGGCCGCTCTGCTTAAGCGGTGAAACAGGATTTCCTGGCCTTTCGGAGATTCGAGTTTCAGGTCAGAGTAATCCACTGCAATCGCACTCGATTCCACGATTCCGTCTTCGGTAAGCTCTTTATTGTTCCCCGCCAGTGCGCTGGTGGACAAAAAAGCTACTGCCGCAATCGCGACACCCGATACGCCAATTTTTTTAAATGTCATCGTCTTGCTCCGTTCGATTTGAAAAAAGTTTTTGGCCTTTGCGAAGAGTCGAGTCTCGCCAGCGCCAGTCCACGAGACTTAAGTTAGTGCAGCGACAGCGATAGAAATAGCGCATATCGTTCAAACGCGATGAAGCGGCGATAAAGCGACGGAATCCATCGACGAAGTGCGAGCGTAGTAATGGGTACGTATCGAGACAGAGGCCGCTTAGGTCTCAGAAAAGGTAGAATAGACACCGCGCTTGGGTATCCACTAGGGTCCCTAATTGGGAACCGACTCATGCTTCAAGAAATCGGTAGCGCATCAAGAAGGAAGACGGTAGCAGGCGTATTTGAGGCATTCAGAAAGACTAAATGAAGTATCAGGGCACTCCAGATTTTGATCACGATCAGCTTCCGCGTATTGGCGTACTGCTGACGAACCTGGGCACGCCTGCGGCACCCAATAAAGCGGCTTTGAAACCTTACTTAAAACAGTTTCTTTCCGACCCTCGAGTCATCGAGCTTCCGCGCCTTCTTTGGTGGCTCATCTTGAACGGAATCATTCTCAATGTACGGCCCGCTCGGTCCGCAGAGGCTTATCAAACCGTTTGGACCGACGAGGGCTCTCCCCTACTTACTTATACCCGCAGGCAGGCCGAAGCGCTTCAGCTCGTGTTGGAGAAAAAGTTCGCTGGTGATGTGGTGGTTGAATTCGCTATGCGCTACGGCGAGCCATCGATAGGAAAAGGCTTGCAGTCACTGTTCGATAAAGGCGCGAGAAAATTGCTCGTCCTTCCGCTTTACCCGCAGTATAGCGGCCCGACAACCGGATCGACGTTCGACGCAATCGCGGAGGATTTCAAGCAACGCCGTTGGCTTCCCGATTTCCAGTTTGTGGGGAGCTATCATGACCAACCGGGCTATATTACGGCGATTGCAGACAGCATCCGTGATCACTGGGCCGAGTTCGGCCGGGCCGAACGACTCATGTTTTCATACCACGGCGAGCCCCGGCGCTATCTTGACGATGGTGACCCCTACCACTGCCATTGCCTGAAAACGACCCGTTTGGTCGCGGAGAAGCTTGGACTTCAGGAAGGTGAGTATCTGAGCACCTTTCAGTCCCGCTTTGGCCGGGAGGAATGGTTAAAGCCCTACACTGATGAAACACTCAAGTCCCTTGGAGAAAAAGGCGTAAAGTCGGTGCAGGTCATCTGCCCGGGGTTTTCTGCCGATTGTCTAGAGACGATAGAGGAGATTGGCGAAGAGAATCGTGAATACTTCCTTGAGGCGGGCGGTGACAGATACGAATACATACCCTGCCTGAACGACTCTGACTCTCATATTGAGTTTTTGGCCGACTTAGTGGGCGTTCGCATTGCCACCTGGGCGCAGGAGATGGATGAGCCTAGTGCTGCGATGTCGACCGATTCAACTGCCGTAGATACGACGCTCAGCGCTGACAGCGCCTCCCTTGATTCTGTTCCGAGCGAAGTAGCTTCCGAGACCCCCACGAGGACCCCCACGAGCTGTAGACGCGATGGTCAGACTACTGAGCTTACCAATCAAGTCGGTCCGAATGCGGGCAGCTCCGGTGCGCGCTCAGCAGCCTAAATCTAGGTCGCTTTTTCGTTAGCTTCTTCTGCCTTTTTTGTCTCTCTGGCTATACGGCAAAGCGGAAGCGACATCCCGTAAGAGGCAATGCGTAAGTGGCATTGCTTAAGTGAGTAAGCAAGAGACCGATGCGTCAAAGAATGACCATATTGTCTCGATGAATAAGCTCGTCTTCGCCTTTGTAACCAAGGACCGAAGCAATCTCCTGGGAGCTTTTGCGCAAGATTTGACTGCTTTCATCAGAGCTATAATTTACGAGACCCCGCGCGACCTCGACTCCGTTTGAGTCTTTGCATAACACAACATCTCCCCGCGCAAATCGACCTCTAACGGCTGTGACTCCCACAGGAAGTAGGCTCTTGCCCGACTCGCGAAGAACAGCAACCGCCCCGGCGTCGAGCTCCAACACCCCCTGATAGGTAACCAGTCCAGCCAACCACTGACGACGTGCTGCCTGAGGTTCGCGGTGGCTTTCCAACCAAGTGCCAAGTGCCTGGCCTTCCAGAAGGCGCTGCAGTGGCTTAGGCTCGCGACCACTGAGAATTAAGGTTTCCGTACCGGAGCGAGCCGCCAGGCGCGCTGCTCGCACCTTAGTTACCATGCCCCCACGCCCCAGCGTGCTACCCGCCCCCGCTGCCTGGTCCAAGCTCGGATTGCTCGCCTCAACCCTTGTCAGCAGCTTCGCATCAGAGCTTAAACGGGGATCAGCATCGTAGAGACCGGGCTGGTCTGTCAGCAGCACCAATACATCGGCATCGACCAAATTAGCCACTAAAGCGGCTAACGTATCGTTGTCGCCGAACCGAATTTCGTCAGTGGCAACCGTATCGTTTTCGTTGATTATTGGAACGACGCCCCGCGCGAGCAGGGTCTTTAAGGCTCCACGAGCGTTCAAGTAGCGATCACGGGCGGCGACGTCATCATGACCAAGGAGGATCTGCGCCGTTAAAAGCTGGCGTCTCGCAAATGCTTCCTCATAACGACGCATCAATACGGACTGACCGATTGCCGCTGCAGCCTGGAGCTCATGAACTTGGGTGGGACGCTCACTTTGATCAAGACGAAGCAAACCGGCAGCAACCGCCCCACTCGTCACTAACAGTACGCGACAGCCTTGAGTCTGTAAGTAGCAGAGTTCTTCCGCCAACGTATCGATCAAATCGTCGCTGATACTCTTACCGTTTTCCGTAAGCAGGGCACTTCCGACTTTGACCACCCAGGTAGTACAGTTTCTCTGCCAGGCACGCGTTCCGACCATCAGGGTACGTACTCCACTTCTACCCCATCGTCCCCATCATCGGTGTTTTTGTCCTGATCAGCGCGTGCTTTTCTTCTCAGATTTCGCAGCTGCTCAGTGCCCAGTCGAGCCTCGTCGCGCATGGCGACTTGAACGGCCCGTTCTGCGTCAACGACGCTCGAATCCTCGTTTTCCGCGAGCCAACGCGCCTCAAGGGAGTTCATCAACTCCTGACAAAGGTGCTCTACCCCACGGCCACTAACCGCGCTAATAGAGAAAATCCTGCCCGTATTCGGCAGCGCTTGCTTGAGCTGAGCGATCGTGTCATCGACCGCTTGTTCATCAACCAAATCGACCTTGTTCAGAACTAGCCACTGCTCCCTACTTGCAAGGCTCGGGCTAAAACGCTCAAGCTCGCGTCGAATCGACAAGGCGTTCTCGATCGGTGAGCTTCCATCCAGTGGTGCTATGTCAATGAGATGCAGTAATACCCGAGTCCGCGTGAGGTGCTTTAGAAAGCGTACTCCCAGACCGGCGCCCTGAGATGCCCCTTCGATAAGGCCGGGAATGTCGGCGGCGACAAAGCTCCGTAAAGCGTCCACTCGCACCACACCAAGCTGGGGAATCAACGTAGTAAAGGGATAATCGGCGATGCGCGGTTTTGCGGCGGAGACCACACTCAGAAAAGTAGACTTGCCTGCATTGGGCAGACCGAGTAAGCCAACATCGGCCAGTACACTAAGTTCGAGTCGCAAGGCCCGCTGTTCCCCGGCCGATCCCGCAGTAGTTTGACGAGGGGCTCGATTGGTCGACGATTTAAAGCGTGTATTGCCTAGGCCATGAAAGCCCCCTTGTGCAACCAGTAAGCGCTGTCCCGACCCAACTAGCTCTCCCAGTAAGTCACCGGAGTCTTCATCCAGAACCACCGTACCCACGGGTACCGGAAGTTCCAAGTCGACTCCACTGGCGCCAGTCTTATTTCGACCCGCGCCAGACGAGCCATTATCGGCTCGAAAGCGGCGCTGGTAACGATAATCAATCATCGTATTGAGGGTGTCATCCGCAACGAGAAAGACACTACCGCCGTCGCCCCCGTCACCGCCATCGGGTCCGCCGCGAGCGACGTACTTCTCGCGACGAAAACTTAAACAGCCGTTGCCACCGCTACCCGCAGTTACCTCAATCTTAGCCTCGTCTACGAACTTCATTGCTTAAGCCTGCTAAGAGAACTCTTCTTTTAGCCAAAGAATTAGTGGCCTGCCACCATGCTGGCGCTTTCCTGCCCCTTTCCTGCCCCTTTCCTACCCCTTTTCAGAAGCTAGGAAGCCGATCTTCCTATCGCCTTTCGGGTGCTGGCTAGGATCGCGCTCTGAACAGCGTATTGAAGAACAAAAAGAAGCGCAAAAAAAAGCCCGACCACAAGACCGTGATCGGGCCCTTACGCTGTTCAAGACTCGCTTTAGGCGCTTACGACCCGCACAAACTTGCGGTTCTGATTGCCCCTGGTCAAGAACTCTACTTTGCCGTCAGCGGTTGCGAACAAAGTGTGATCTTTGCCTGTACGCACGTTCTCACCGGCGTGGATCCGAGTACCGCGCTGGCGCACAATAATATTCCCAGCTCTGACGTTTTCGCCGCCGAAACGCTTTACGCCCAGGCGTTTGCTTTCCGAATCGCGACCGTTACGTGTACTACCACCTGCTTTTTTATGAGCCATTGCAAATCCTCCTAGGCGCTGATGCCAGTGATGCGCACCTGAGTGAACCACTGTCGGTGGCCCGTTTCTTTGCGATGGTGCTTACGTCTGTGAAACTTGACGATCTTAATCTTTGAGTGACGGCCATGGTCGACCACTTCCGCCGTGACCTTGGCGCCGTCAAGGATTGGGGTGCCGACTTTAAGGTCATCACCACCAACCAAGAGCACCCGATCGAACTCGATCGTTGCGCCTGTTTCTGCCTCGAGCTTCTCTAACTTGAGTAACTCGCCTTCGCTTACTCGGTGTTGTTTACCACCGCTTTCGATTACCGCGTACATATTAAAACTCCATTGTTAGCCGGGCAGTTACTTTTTCGCTGGTGAACCAGTCTTTAAATATTGAACTTATTGCGTCAGAGCTTGAGAAGCCATGCTCAAAAGCTATGGTTCGATGCCTGACTCGTCTGCCGACGGCACATTTAAACCCCAACGACTGCTGTTATCGAGGTCTTTGATCACACAGTTACCCGTGCGCACCCTACATAACGCCTACCTTGAAACACCGCTTATCAAAAAATTAACTAAATCAAAGGTTTAAGTTAATTCAGGGACTAGGCTAGGCTGCGAACACGACATTCAAGGACGGGCACTCGCAGCGGCGCGCGATTTTACTTAAATCACAGCAAAGCCACAATACTGAAAATTCCAAAAGCTAACAGGCGTGTTTAGGCACTAAAAGCAAAATCTGAAGGGCCGCAGTGCATACTTTCACGGGCTATCAGCGTGCTAACGCTCTGTTATTTGGCTCTGATGGGGGCAGCCAGTGCCTTGACACTCCCAGTTGCACCGCCCTAGCATTCGCGACCGATTTCCGCCCCAGGCAAACAAGGCAATGCAAGAAATCCGCGACGTAGTTAGCAACGAGCTAAATGCTGTCAACGGGCTAATCATAGAACAACTCAAGTCCGACGTAGAGATGGTCGAAAACGTCGGTCAATACATAGTCGATGCAGGAGGCAAGCGCCTCCGACCTCTTGTGGCTTTACTAGCAGCGTCGGCCTTAGGTTCTGTACAGCAGTCCCAAATAAAGTTCGCTGCCGTCGTGGAGTTCATTCATACGGCGACGCTGCTCCATGATGATGTCGTCGATGTGTCTGAACTACGCCGAGGCAGACCCACCGCTAACAGCACCTTTGGAAACGCGCCGAGCGTTCTCGTGGGCGACTTTCTCTACACGCGCGCCTTCCAATTGATGGTGTCTCTATCCAACGAAGCCTTACTAAAGATGAT
The DNA here is from genome assembly GCA_039024595.1 of Pseudomonadota bacterium. Taxonomy (GTDB): domain Bacteria; phylum Pseudomonadota; class Gammaproteobacteria; order Pseudomonadales; family Halieaceae; genus Congregibacter. The sequence continues at coordinate 15,780 of JBCCQO010000009.1, forward strand.
GGCGGATACCACCAATACAATCGCAGCCGGGGAAGTCCTTCAGCTGATTCGGGCCGGTGACACCGCTACCACCGAGGCCCAATACTTCGAAGTGATTGACCGGAAAACGGCGGCCTTATTTGCCGCTGGCTGCGAGGGCGCGGGCTTACTGGTTGATGCTTCAAACGACACGCTAGCCGCTCTGCGCGACTACGGAGCCAACATAGGAACGTCGTTTCAGCTCGTCGATGATCTTTTGGATTACGAAGGAGATCCAGAAAAAACGGGTAAGAACGTGGGAGACGATCTCGCCGAAGGGAAAACCACCCTACCACTTATTCACGCGATGCGAGAAGGTACGGAATCTCAAGCCGAACTTGTTCGTAGCGCGCTCGAAAATAAAGACCGTTCGAAACTCGATGAAGTCGTTGCTGCAGTGAAAGATGCAGGATCTCTGGACTACACAAGAGCAGCGGCACAAAAGTGCAATAGAACTGCTTTAAATGCGCTGAACACGCTCCCTGATTCTTCAGCCCGTTCTGCTCTTGAACGACTCGCAAATTTTGCCTTGTCTCGGCAGTTCTAACGACGTTCTCGAAGCTTTTGAGTTTCCCAAACCTCTTAAACCTTTCAACCCTCCCAGCCCTCTTACTGCGAGGTGTCTAGGTTCCAGACACTTTGTAGAGTCACCTGCAATCGTTACGCGGAGGTCGGCTTTGGACCGGCCAAAAGCGCAGCGCGGCTGTGCTAACTCGCATCCAGAAGTTGAAGTAATTCCTTCGTTTTTTCTTCCATCAGCTCAAAACTTGCACGAGCTTCCACATTGAGACGAACCACCGGCTCCGTATTGGAGCGGCGCAGGTTAAATCGCCAGTCCTCAAACTCAAGACTTAGCCCGTCCACTGTTTCGACACGCTCTGCATCTGCGGAATACTGAGCCGATACGGTCTCTAAAGCCGCAGCCGGGTCGGCAATCGACCGGTTGATCTCGCCGCTACACGGAAACGCTACCATTCGCTCATTGACGAGTTCCGCGAGTGTTTGCGCGCGGCTACTCATCAAACCGGTGACAAGCAACCAGGGAATCATTCCGCTATCGCAGTAGGCAAAATCACGAAAATAGTGGTGGGCGCTCATCTCACCGCCATAGACCGCATTCTCCGCGCGCATGCGCTCCTTGATAAATGCGTGCCCGGTCTTGCTCTGCACCGCCCGTCCCTGAAAAGCTTCGACGATCGCCACCGTATTCCAGGTCAGACGCGGATCATGAACGATAGCCTCACCGGGTTGCTTCTTTAGGAAAGCCTCTGCGAGCAGACCAACAAGGTAGTAGCCTTCAATGAAGCGTCCGTCCGCGTCGAAGAAGAAGCAGCGATCAAAGTCACCGTCCCAGGCGATACCTAGATCCGCCTGATGCTCCTGCACCGCGCGTAAGGTAGGTTCGCGGTTCTCCTCCAGTAGCGGATTCGGGACGCCGTTGGGAAAGTTGCCGTCTGCTTCGTGGTGAACCTTGATGAATTGAAAAGGTAGCTTGGCTTCGAGCAAATCGATGACGCGCCCCGCACCTCCATTGCCAGCATTGACCACCACTTTAAGAGGCTGCAGTGAGGCGGCGTCAACATAGGTTAAAAGATGATCGACGTAAGCCGCACTAGTATCCAAAGTCTGAAGGCTGCCTTTACGAGGGGCGGCAGTGAAGGAATCCTTTTCGGCGAGCGCTTTTATATCGAAGAGACCCGTATCGCCCGAAATCGGTTTCGAACTCTCGCGAACAAACTTCATTCCGTTATAGTCACTGGGGTTGTGGCTTGCCGTGACCGCGATTCCGCCATCCATGCCTGAGTGGCTGGTGGCGAAATAAATTTCTTCCGTACCACACAGACCAATATCGTAGACATCAACTCCTTGCAGCATCAAACCTTCGCTAAGAGCAGTCTTAATTGCTGGACTACTGAGCCGGATGTCGTGGCCGACGACGACGCGTTCGGGCTTGAGCGTTTCCGCGAAAGCGCGACCGATGCGAAAGGCGATATCTTCGTTCAACTGATCCGGTACACGGCCCCGGACGTCGTAAGCCTTAAAGCAGGTAAGTTCTGACAATGCTCTCTACGCCTCTTGCAGGTAGTGATTGCGATACACATAGTCGGTCGCTTCTACAAAGCCCGGCACGCTACCGCAATCAAAGCGTCGGCCCTTGAACTTGTAAGCCATAACGCAGCCACGCTCCGCCTGTGTCTGCAGTGCATCGGTGAGCTGTACCTCACCATTGGCACCGGCGGGCGTTTCGCGAATGATCTCGAAAATGTCTGGGGTTAAAATGTAACGCCCAATAATCGCTAGGTTCGAGGGCGCTTCCTCTTTCGGTGGTTTTTCAACCATCTTCTCGACTTGGTAGATACCTTCTTTCAGCGCATTGCCAGCGATAACACCGTACTTGTGCACCTCGTCCTCGGGGACCTCCATAATGGCGACAATGGAGCAGCGAAACTGCTTGTACAGATCGACCATTTGCGCCAAAACCCCATCACCCTCATTGATGCAAAGATCGTCGGACAGAACGACGCCGAAGGGCTCGTTGCCCACGAGAGTCTCACCGGTGAGAATGGCGTGTCCCAGGCCACGCATTTCTCGTTGGCGCACCATAGTGAAAACGCCTTTATCGAGGACACTGCGTACGCTGGATAGATACTCTTCCTTGGCTGTCCCACTGATCTGATGCTCAAGCTCATAGCTAATATCAAAGTGATCGGCGATGGCTCGCTTACCGCGGCCCGTCACCATCGCGCAAGTCGTCATCCCAGCCTCGATCGCCTCTTCAACGCCATACTGAACGAGTGGTTTGTTAACGACCGGAAGCATTTCCTTGGGCATGCTTTTGGTAGCTGGTAGAAACCTGGTTCCGTAGCCTGCGACGGGAAACATGCATTTCTTGATCACTCTCTTGCTCTCCTTGAAAAACTCTTGCTACTCGCTAGGATTCCTGCGCGCATCGCGCGCGACGCTTCTTCCTTAACCGCGGCCGTAGACATCCTCAAAGCGGACAATATCGTCCTCGCCTAAATAACTACCAGACTGCACTTCGATCAGTTCGAGCGGTATCTTGCCGCGGTTGGCCAGGCGATGCTTGTGGCCTAGAGGAATATATGTGGATTGGTCTTCGCAGAGCGTGAACACTCGCTCCTCGCAAGTCACCTCGGCCGTTCCACTGACAACGATCCAATGTTCGGCCCGGTGATGGTGCATCTGTAGCGAAAGCGTTTGACCCGGGCTCACAACGATTCGCTTCACCTGAAAACGATCGCCCTGGATGAGCGATTCATAGCTACCCCAGGGCCGGTAAACCCGGTGGTGGGTAGTGGCTTCGCTTCGGTCCAATTGCTTGAGCGAGTTAACCAGATTCTTAACGTCCTGGACCTGATGCCGGTCGGCTACTAACACCGCATCGGGTGTTTCCACCACTACCAGATCCTTCACCCCGGTCGCTGCCACGAGGCGAGATTCGCTGCGGATATAGCTCTGCTCGCAGTTATCGAGCAAGACGTCGCCAACCTGCACGTTGCCTTGTTCATCTTGGTTAGAGACGGTCCACAGCGTCGACCAAGCACCTACATCGCTCCATCCGCACTCCAACGGAATGACACCCCCACGCTTGGTCTTTTCCATAACCGCATAGTCGATACTGTCCGAGCGGCACTCGAGAAAACTCGATTCGTCGGGCCGCAGAAAGTCCATGTCCGCTTCTGCGGCCTGCATGGACTTCTCACAGGCTGCCAGGATATCGGGAGCGTGCGCTTTGAGTTCATCCAGGTAAGCACTCGCCGATAGCAAGAACATCCCGCTGTTCCAGTAGTAGTTACCGCTTTCGAGGTAGGCTTTTGCGGTCTCTTGGTCTGGTTTCTCGACAAAGCTATCCAAGCTGAACAGATTCTCGCCCTTGGGCGTTCCAAGGCGAAGATAGCCATAGCCTGTTTCGGGGGCGTCAGGCACAACACCAAAAGTCATTAGCGCGCCTCTTTCCGCTTCCGCCACACCCTGTCTCACCGCATCGATAAAGGATGTTACGTCTTGAATCAAATGGTCTGCCGGTAGTACCAGAAGCACAGCGTCTGGGTGCTCTTGAAGGGCCGCAATTGCGGCGAGTGCGACCGCTGGCGCGGTATTTCTTCCGGCGGGTTCAAGAATAATTGAAGAGGAGGAGATGGCTAACTGCCGCAACTGCTCCGCCACCATAAAACGATGCTCGTCATTGCATACGACGATGGGGTCGCCCGTCTCTAGATCCTGAGTCCGCTTGAGCGTGTCTTGCAGCATCGACAACTCGGAAGCCAGCGCTAAAAACTGTTTTGGATACGCTTCACGAGAAACGGGCCAAAGGCGACTGCCGACGCCTCCAGAGAGCAAGACTGGTATTAGCATAGGTCCTTAATCCTAAGGTCGAACATCATTAGCTGGTGTGCTTTTGGTTTAGACGCCGCAATGTACCGTGATCTGCAGCTTAAATCATCGCCGTGAATAGCAAAACGAGCGCTACTTCGCAGGTTTACTTGTAGGACACATTCATTAAACTACGCGTCCCTGAACAAGAGGGTCGCTGTAGAGCCTTTCGCTAGCAACAACGCGAGCGCCTTTCGGGAAAGTCTTGGCAAGTTCAACGCCTGCGGTAGGGATTCAAAGAAACTCATTTATACCGAACCGGCAGAAAAGCGAATCGGCAGATGCGAGAGTGCATCTAAAGAGCGGTGGTGGGACACGCCCAACCATGCAGGTCGCAGTCGACAAAGATATCCGTAAGATCCATCCGCTCACCAGGGAGCAGCAAA
>JBCCQO010000010.1:0-19869 GCA_039024595.1 Pseudomonadota bacterium
GAAATATCGGAATGGCAGATTGCTACCGCGTGAAGTTCAACTTCAATCTCATCGGGACCCGGGCCGCGCAATTGCACGTCCTCAATACTCAAGCTCTGGCCAAACTCGTGGCAAATGGCGGCCTTTATTATTTTCAATGTGTGTTTTTCCAGCCCAAAGTCAGGTTTGGCTATAGCCGCCGTCGATTACGACCGTAGCTCTTATGCTCCGGAGTTGCCTGCGTTCACAAGCTCCTGAAAATTCGAAAGCTTCACCCATCCCGGTAAATATAGCTGTAGCCGTTTAGCGCTGGCTGTCCGCCGAGGTGCGCGTACAGAACTCTTGAACCCTCTGGAAAGAAGTCTTTCCTCGCAAGATCAATCAAGCCCTGCATGGATTTTCCTTCGTAAACCGGATCGGTGATCATACCCTCGCTTCGAGCTGCGAGACGAATCGCATCATTGGTTTCTGTACTCGGCACACCATAGGCCGGATAGGCGTAATCCGGGTTTATGTGCACATCATCGTCATCAATTGAGTAGCCACAGTCGATTAGCTCGCAAGTCGCGCGAGCGATCCGGGTTACCTGAGCTTTGGTCTGTATGGGTGTACCGGAAGCGTCGATGCCAATCACTCGTTTGGCGCGTCCGTCCTTTTTAAAGCCGACCACCATACCTCCCTGGGTCGAGCCGGTGACCACGCAAACCACTATGTAGTCAAAGGTAAAACCGAGCTCGTGTTCCTGGGCGCGAACCTCCTCCGCAAAGCCTACATAGCCGAGACATCCGTATTTGTGTTCAGACGCGCCGGCAGGAATACCGTAGGGAACTCCGCCTTCCTCACGAACTTCTTCGAGCGCCTTCTCCCAACTCTCGCGAATACCGATGTCAAAGCCGTCCTCTACGAGCCGCGTTTGCGCGCCCATGAGGCGACTCATCAGGATGTTCCCTACCCGATCATAAACTGCATCCTGGTGCGGTACCCAAGCCTCTTGTACCAGCCGGCATTTCATCCCCACCTTCGCTGCCGCCGCCGCGACCATGCGGGTGTGATTAGACTGAACGCCGCCGATCGATACCAACGTATCGGCGCCAGACGCAATCGCGTCCGGAATAATGTACTCAAGCTTTCGTAATTTGTTTCCACCTGCTGCAAGACCTGAATTACAGTCTTCTCGCTTTGCGTACACGTGAACCCGACCACCGATCGCTTCGGAAAGGCGCGGCAGTTCCTCAATCGGCGTGGGCCCAAAGGTAAGGGGATAGCGTTCAAATTCACCGAGCAAGATTCGACTCCAACTAATTCACTGTTGCGTTCTGCATAGCGTCGGTTGCTGCCTCCTGAACCAAACGGCTCTCGTTCACCGTTTGACTGCGGGGAATCACCGGGATAATCACTCGACTAGGGTAGTCCTTGCCGAAATAAACGGTCTGTTTTGCTGAGCGCATCTCGCTAGTCTCTGCGAACGGAGCACCGGTGTTTGGATTTCTGTTGAGTCTTGGATAGTTGCTGCTACTAATGTCCAGTCGCAATCGCTCGCCGGGCGATAGCTCATAGCTGGTAGCCCACAGGTCGATCCGGTATTCGTAGATACGCCCCGGTTCAAGCAGTGTGGGATCGCTGAAGCTGTCTCTATAGCGTGCACGAATGACCCCATCGACTAGGTTGTAAGCTTCTCCGTTTTCCTTGACCACGCTCAGCTTTGCCATAAAGTCCGTGTCTTTGGCATCGCTTGCAGCAAACAGTATCGCCTCAACAGGACCAGTAAGCTCCGTGCGTTCCGTAAAGGGCGAACTTAAGAAACGCAGTACGTCCTTGCGATCGTCGAGCGGTGCTTGATTAAAGGCACCGCGAAGCTCTCGTCGCATGATATTTCCACCAAGGGTTGGAGTGGGATTTTGCGGGTCGTAGCTATAGGTGGAAGACTCAGCCTCCTGGGCTGGCATTTCTTCCTTTAACTGTCCGCTCTCGTGCAAGTACCACGGCGTGAATTCGGTCCGGGCGAGCGGCCACTCTTGTTCATCACGCCACTCGTTTCGCCCCATAACGAACAACTTCACCGGCGCGCCAAACTTTAAGGGTCTGCCCTTTAGATGATGATCGAACCAGTCGAGCATCATCGCCTCGTCGTTAATCAGCGAATTAGAACCAAAATCGACCTGCCCGGTAACCGGCTGCGCGTTCCAGCCGTGGGGCCAGGGACCAATCACAAGCCGCTGCCCCTCGCGCGCTTTGGCAGAAATCGCTTCTGCCTTCATTGTGCTGAAGCTGCCAATGGTCGAGCGCAAAAACACATCGTACCAACCACCGATGTTCAGCGCGGGCACGTTCATTTCCGAGGCACGGGCTTCTAGGTTCAGCGGTTCCCAATAGCGATCGTAGTTGGGATGGTCGAGCCAATCGCGAAAGTGACGCACATCAAAACCAAGACTTTCGTCCAGACTTTTAAGCGGTAGATGTCCTATCCCGGCGATCCAGTCTATGGGATAGGTTGCGTTGGTGCGCCCACCCACTAAGCCTATTCCCCAACTGGCTCGGGAAAGTAGCGAAAAAGCGCCGCCGGGATACGCCACATCTCGATAGTAGTTTCCCGGACTCATGGCGGGTGCGATCGCTTTTAGCGCGGGGTGAGCCGACAGTGCGGCCAACCACTGCACGGAGGCCAGGTAGGAAGTGCCGAACATACCTACATTGCCATCAGACCAGTCCTGGCCGCTTATCCAATCCAGCGTATCCTCGCCGTCCGCTATCTCTTGAAAATAGGGGTACCAATTTCCCCCTGAATCGTAGCGTCCGCGAGCCACCTGATAGACGAACGCGTAGCCATTCTGAGTGGCCCACTTTGCGTAGCGCTGTCGGCTAGCCTGGGAGCCGTTGCCGTAAATGTCTCGTACGAGCAAGCTGGGGAAAACGCCGTCCCGGTCGGGGAGAAAAACATGAGTCGATAAGGCAACACCATCGCGCATCGCGACGGCTAGGCGATAGCGTACATGGACCGTCGACGGGAAACTGACCTCGCCTTTTTGCGTAAACATCGGTTCTATTTCGTTTTGCTGCGCCGATTCGTTTTGCTGCGCCGAGCCAGCCGCTAATGACACCGTAAGAGAGACAAGCAAGAGCGTCAGATGAGACAAGGCACCGGATGCATGAACAATCGAGAGTCGTGATGATGAAAAAAGGAGGTGTTTAAGAGATGAACGGAAAATACGCATCGTGTTTCTGTTGAGGGTCAAGAAGAGAGCCCCTATCTAAGACCATTGACCTGCACAAGTACAGCCTTACCCAAAGTCAGCTAAGTTGGGAGCTTTAAGGGTTTCGATGCTCAGCTAACGGGATAACTCGCCTAAGCGGCAGCAATGTTCTAACCGAAGTTCTCAAAAAGCTGTCGATTATCGGCCACGATGCGCTGGGTTACCTCAAGCTCTGGCTCTTGACTCCAGTCACCCCGTTGGAAGGAGCCCCCGAGCAGAATTTCGCCTTTGCGGGAAAACATATAGGTGACGTCGCTGCCACCTCCTACGGTTAGATAGTCGACTGCGGGATCCGGCGGGAGCAAGACAAGCTGCCCTTTAACGGGTTCGAGATCATCGTCATCGAACAGGGCCTTGGCCCCGAGCCCGGTGCAGTTGAAGATCACCGACTCCTTAAGACTGAGAACCGCGGAGAGATTCTCGAAATAGCGCGGTACGAAGGAGCCGCCGGCGATCAGAAAATCATTACGTACCCGCCTGAGAAATTTCGCCGGTTCGATAATCATCGTCACGGTTTGCTTTGCATAGCGTGTCGAAAAGGGGTGCTCTCCGGGCCCAAGATCGGCTACGGAGGCAAAAAGTTCGGGCATTTCTCTGAGGTAAACGCCGCCTTCTATTAGCTCGTCGGAAAGGTAGTAGTTTTCGATAAAACTCACCCCGTAATCTGCACCGACAAGATTTTGATATACGTCGTGGGCGATTCGAGAGGCTTCCTTGTATTGCTGCACAAACCCGGGGCTTGCGACGTCTTCGTCAAAAACCGAGGTCGGCGCCCACTGGCCACCCGCCACGTTTGAGACGCTATCCCGCCAAGGAGAGCGGGAATAGATTGTGACATCCCACCCCGCCTCCTGAAGCAAGCGAGCCGTGGTCAGACCCATTACTCCCGAACCCAATACCGCTGCTTTACCGGGCTCATAACCGGCAATTTCTTGCAGCGCGAGGGCCGACGATCCCCATGCGAGGGAGATTCCGCCACCGCCGTGACCATAGTTGTGGATGAGGTCCTTGTCGTCCAGGCGATCGCGACGCACCACGAACCCTGGTGCACGATACGGTCGATGGCCGACAAGCACACGCACGATGCGATCTTCACTGATTCTTGGCGCCGCAAAGGGTCGATGGGAGAAGGGGCGAGCGAAGCTACGAGGAACTCGGACATCGGTCGCACTGCTGCAGCCTGCCATAGAGGTGCTACCCAAAATCGTAGCACCGGCGAGGAGATTTGGTAGTCCTATCCGCCCTAACCGGCTTGTCGAAAGACTTGAAGTACCTACCAGCCCCAGCAGCTGTTTTATCGACTGCCGGCGGTTAAGGACACAGTTACCATCAAGATTAGAGCGTCTCATGTCATATCCTCGCTCGACACATAACTTTCTCGGCACAAAAATAACTCGTTCGGCAGGTAAGAAGTGGCAGCGTCACCGACTACCTCAACCTACTCTTCTTCTTAAGACTGTTCTTCTTAAAGCTTTTCTTCCTATGCCTACTTATACCTATTTATACCTACTGTTCCTCTTCACCCCACCTGTCCACGTTGGCAAAAACCGGACCAAAGCACCGCGAGCTCAAGCGCGGCACGTCACCGAAGATGCATTGCGAACACAACCAAGATCGAGCTACAGCGTTAAACCCTCAGCAGCGAGAGTCGTCGTGATGAAGTCCAGCCACACCGGGTACTCGGCGAACGCCTCATCATCCCAGACCGCATAGAGATCTACCTTTGCTTCTTCCAGGGGAACATCTTGTTGGAGTACGCGATACAAAAAAGTGAAGGCCGAGGCGCGATAATTCGCAAAGCAATGAACGAGGGTCTTACGGCCCTTACCAGCATCCATCATTGCGAAAAACAACTGCAAGTCTTTGCTCGTAGGCTCCGTCCACAGCACCGGGATGTGTACATAGCTAATACCCGCCCCGATCACCGCAAGGGATTCACCCCCATTTCTCTCCGCATCGGCTACCGCCAAGTTCACCACAAGTTCAACACCCTGTGATTGAAGATCCGGCACTTGGAGGGGGTAAATCTGTCCCGCCGTGAATAGCGATTCAGATACTTTATGAAAGTTAAGCGTATCTTCTAGTCGTGTCGATTCCTGTGCGTTCGCAGAGATAGAAACACAGCAAATAACCGCAACGAGTACAGCAACACGTGCTGACGCAGAGGAACGGAAATTCAGGATTGACCGGCTGTTCAGCGATTTTTTTAACGATCCTTTTACCGATTCAGGCTCTGGGCACCTTGCTGAGCGCTTTCCAGAGTATTTATTTGTAATTAATTCAGATCTGCTCGTAAGACTTCCAACTGCCATCGAGAGGTATTGAGACAAGGGTAGAGATGTTCTCACTGTGTTTTATTCAACTCCGGTAAACACAAACTTTTGTACGCGACGGCCGGTACTCACTTCTGTCGTGTAGAGATTGCCATCGCTGTCTGCGGCCAGGCTGTGTAGCCAAATAAACTGCCCTGGATAGCGGCCATTCCTGCCAAAGGCACCCAGCTGTTCGTAGGTTTTCCCGTCGAGGATCCAAACCTGGCCGTTCATCATGTCTGAAACGTACATGTATTCGCCATCGGGGGAAAAAGTAACATCGGACACCGTTCGCGTACCGCCGGTCTGCGGCGCGAAGACGAGGTCTTGAAGATGTTCAATCGTCGCGCCGGAACTGAACACTTGGATTCGATTGTTTCGTCGATCGCAAATGTAAATCCGCTCCCGTGGACCCTGCACAATACAATGCACAATGTCTCCGAAGCTTTGCGCCTTGGGGTTTGCGCCGCCGTCCGAATTGCTTGACGCCTGGCTCTGATCAAAGGTCCCTGCGCGCGAGGGTGCATCTGGGGAGCGTCCGTACGCACCCCAAAAGCGGGTGAATGCGCCTTCCTCGTCAAAACCGATGATCCGCTTGTTGATGTAACCGTCCGCGATAAGCGTCTCACCGGTCGACGTACTGTGGAGAATATCTGCAGGACCGCCTAGAAAACGGCGATCTTCGTTTCCGGCCGTTTTAACGCGCTGACCGATTAGACGAATAAATTCTCCGTCCTGGGTGAAATTCAACACCACATGATCGCCATTACCATTGCCTGCGATCCATACGTTGCCGTCGTCATCTAGATACAGACCGTGCACATTAGCGGGCCACTGGTTGACGCCGTTCCTCGTCGGAGCATGTTCTGGACCGCCCCAAGCCTTTAGCAACTCACCCGCTTGCGAGAATTGCATTACATGAGGTGCAGGTCGGCAGCACACGGCCGTTGGCGGATTTTGAGCGAGCCCCGTATCAGAAAATCCCAGGGAGTTTGGACGCTGTAAAACCCACACGTTGTCGTTCCCGTCGACGGCCAGCCCCGGCACCTGACCGATCATCAAGTCGCCAGGCATGCTAGGCCATGCCGCATCGACGGAAAACCGCGGAATCGGGCGATCGGTGAACTGTTTGCTGAGTACAGGAACTAGCGTTTCTGTCGCCGCGCTTACTGCACTTGGCGAAAGCAACGCCACAACCAAAAAAAATGCCGTGGTCCGCGGGCTGGCGCAAAACTTCATCGCTAACTCTCGCTTTCAGCCAGCCCTAAGCTTATGTCCAGTGCACGGCGAACCTCTAAATTCCACTGCTCTGCTACTTTCTTACCCGCCGGCAGGTCTGTCCATCCCCGCTGATAGACAATTTGGCCGGAGCCATCGACCACCATCAGTCCCGGGATAAATTCAACACCATAAAGGCTAGCGATCTCATCGGCATCAGCCACTGGGACCATGGGGAATCCGAGGGACTCAATATAGGCGCGCGGGTCACCGCGACCCCGCTCCTTCGCGTTGAAGGTCAGAATCTGCACGCCCTCGTCGTTATAGTCCTGCTGGATTCCCTCGGTGTACGGCATAAACGCCTTGCAGTAAGGGCACCACGTTGCCCAAAACACCATCACGGCAGGATTGCCATTGAGCACCTCAGGAAAACGGATCGCGCTGCCATCGAGAAGGTGAGCACCACTCCAGGAAGGTGCTGCATCGCCTACTTTTGGCGGCGGTAGTAATTCAACTTCGGTTGGCGCGGGTGCGCTCGGCACGCTGGCGGATGCGTCCTCTGCGATATCTACTGCTTTTGCCGTTTCCGAGGCGTCCTCTTTAGCACACGCTGACAAAAGCAGTCCTAGGGATAAAAGAAGAAACACTCTAAACATGGTTTTTATCATCCTCTGCAAAAATAAGTCGCTCTCTCGAAGTGACAAGCCTAGGCCAAAACGGGGACAAGCTAGCTCGAAGCGCCAACGGTAATCACGAAACAGCAGCAACCCCGCAAGCAGTACAATCTTTCAACGCTCATTCGGCGGTGGGACTATTTCGACAGTGCCTTCTCGACGCGGGTCAACACCGCCTTCTAATACGCCATCGCCATGGGCAAGAACTATGCTTAAACCTGAGTTCTCTCCAGCCGATTCACGGATGTTAAAGCCGAAGGCACGCATTGATGCAAGCATCGCTTCGTCTGCGCGAGATTGCTCCACGCGAATCACATCGCCGCGCGCTACCACGTTGGGAAGATCGATCGCCTCTTGCGGGGACAGGTTCCAATCAACCATGCCGACTATCGACTTGGCCGTATAGGCAATGATGGAGTTTCCACCCGGCGATCCCGTGGCCATATGAAAGCTTCCATCTTTTCGCAGTGCTATCGTTGGAGACATTGAAGACCGCGGTCGCTTTCCCGCTGCGGGATGGTTTGCTACGAGCTTGCCTTCTTTATCTCTTGGGTCTCGTGCAAAGTCTGTGAGTTCGTTATTCAAAAACATTCCCCCAGCCATGCGGCCGGAACCAAAGATACTTTCAACAGTTGCGGTCATCGAGACAACGTTTCCATGGTGATCAACGACAACAAAATGGGTAGTCCCCGGTTGGTCGTCGGTCGTATCGGTTCCGTAGTCGGAACGGGTCTGGGCGGTTTCGAACGTCCAGGGATCGCCTGGCTCGTAGCTTGGCGCTGCGGACTCCTGGGAGATTAGCTCCGACCGCTGGCGAAGGTAGTCTGGATTCATGAGCCCTGCGAGAGGAACAGCAATCGCTGTGTCATCAGCAATGAAGTGATCTCGGTCGGCATAGGCCAGCCGCTGTGCTTCGGTGAACATAGCCCAGGACTGCATTCGATCTTCACCGGGGAAGGGCAGGTTCTCTAAAATTTCAAGGGTCATTCCCACTGCAACCCAAGAAGAAGGAGGCGGCGGCCCGCAATAGTCGATGCCGCGGTAGTCAACACAGATGGGCGTGAGTTTGCGGGGCTGATAAGCAGCAATGTCTTCCAGGCTTAATGTCCCGGCTCGCGGTGGATGCTGTGCGCTTGCAACCATAGCCTTAGCCAAATCCCCACGATAAAGGTTAGCGGGGTCTTCACCGATCAGTCGCAAGGTCTCTGCGTATGCTGGATTGTAGAGTCGCTCGCGAAACTCACCCGCTTCGTCGAAGAAGTATTCGTAAGCATCCATCGGGCCCTCCTCCGGCGTGCTCGGTATCAGCCGCAAACCGTACTTTTCAAAGAAGGAACGTAGGCGAGCAGATGCTTCGAAACCGTTTTCTGACAGTGAAATAGCCTGATCAAATAAGGAATCCCAGGCTAGCGCCCCATGCTCAGACTGAGCTAAGGCGAGCATAGAAACGACACCGGGCACCCCGATGGAGAGACCACTGTTCTTTGCCTCAAGGAATCCGAGCACTTCTCCGTCTTCGTCCAGAAAGAGGTCCGCGTCGACTCCAGCAGGCGCTATTTCTCGACCGTCGTAGGCCTGCAAGCTGCCGTCACTCGCATCGAAATACATCAAAAAGGCACCGCCACCGAACCCGGAACTTTGGGGCTCTACTAGACTGAGTACGGATTCGATCGCCACCGCCGCGTCTACCGCAGTTCCGCCGCGCCTTAGTATTTCTGCGCCAGCTTGGGTCGCGATGGGGTTCGCCGTGACCACCATACCGCTTTGAAGGCTGGGGCTAACGTTCGAAGACTCGATACCGGATTCGGGTTTAGCAGGATCATTAGAGCACGCGGCCAAGAAAGAGGCAGCGGTGGTGACCGTCGCTAGGAGAGCAAGGCTTTGTCGTAAAAAGCTCACTGCGTCAGATGAAAGATGCATGTGAATTCCATGTTCTTTGTCGAAGTCTGTGAGTATGCAGCAAGCCGGAAAAAACTACGATGGCAACAGCGTGTTTGTTCTATTTAGTCCGCGTTAACCCGGAATAATTCGTCCCATTTAAATACGAGTATTTTGTCGTAGCTTCCATAAGACAACATGCACAACTATTAGGCCATTTTTCGCTCATTTCCGGTGCACAAGCCCCAAATTAATGCCAACGGCTATGGACAGCGGATGCTTTCGTCAACCGAGAAAGAACCGACTGGTTATCCGCCCGACCGAACCAAACCATCAAATCAAAAACGCCTCGCCGGGGAAAAAACCGGAATTAGCCTGTAATTATCCCGAAATTCGACAAACTCAATGGCACACAAACGGCTCGCGGAGAGTATTCGTAGCGACCTCGACCCGCCTTGGTACGAGATTTGCGTCCTTAGCAGCAGATGCGGCAAAAGCGTTGACACTGCTAGAGCTATTTTGGCGCATTCCAGACGGTGGTCAGCACGAAGTAGAAAGCGCAGCGCCCTGCCTCCGTCCAAAAAAAACAAAGAATCAGTCAGGCACCGGTCCTATCCAACGGACCAATCGAGGAGATACAAAGATGCGAAATCGAATCAAGCCCTTGCCGATGGCCGTCGCGATGCTGTCTTCCGCGATGGCGGCGAGCTACTTGCCACAGGCTGCGGCCCAGGATCCAACAGCGTTGGAAGAAGTAGTCATCACCGGATTAAGAGGAACACCGCGTTCAGCGGTGGACTCAGCGGTTCCGATCGACACCTTTAATACGGAGCAAATCGAAACGATCTCCTATTCAGATACGGTCGACATTCTCCAGACATTGGTTCCGTCCTTTAATGTGAACAGGCAGCCGATTTCAGACGGCGCTTCGTTTATCAGACCGGTGCAGCTGCGTGGCTTAGATTCTCATCACACTCTCGTTCTGGTGAACGGTAAACGGCGACACCGGGCTTCACTGGTGCAGATTGGCGGTTCAGGAACGCAGGGGCCTGATATCGCGACGATTCCAGCCTCGGCAATTCAGTCGATCGAAGTGTTGCGGGATGGCGCTTCTTCCCAGTATGGATCGGATGCGATCGCCGGCGTCATGAACTTCAACCTAAAGAACAACCGAGAAGGTTTTGATCTAACGGTCGATACCGGGCAGTTCTTTGAAGGCGATGGAACCGCTTACACGGTGCAGGGCAACCTCGGCCTACCGCTGGGCGAGAGCGGTTTTATCTCAATCTCCGCTGAAATAAACGACTCGGAATTCACCGAACGTGCCGAGCCCTACTGTGAGTCATTCTTCTGCGTCGACCCAAGTAATGAGCGTTTCGAAACGCAAACGGAGCTAAAACAGGGTTTCGCATCGGGCATCCCTACTCCGGGCGCTTCCCAGCGAATACAAGCCCTGCAGGCAGCCTATCCCGCCGGCATACCCAACGCGTCTGTTGAAGGCGACAACGTCATGCCATGGGGTGTTCCGAATCGCGAACACCAGATGTTCTTCGTCAACGCGGGCTACGATCTCGAGAACGGCATGGAGCTTTATGCCTTCGCGAACTATGGGGCGATCACCAGCGATGGAAGCTTTTTCTATCGATGGCCCGGTAACGGCACAATCGAAGATCTTCGCCAAGCGGACGGATCGATCTACAACCCATTGGAGATCTTCCCGGGTGGATTCACGCCTCGCTTTGAGGGTGATGTAGAAGACATATCCGCCGCGGGTGGAATAAGGGGCAATCTCTCCGAGACAACAACCTTTGATGTCAGCCTGCGCTACGGCTCGAATGAGATTGACTACCGCCTGTTCAACACGATCAACCCTTCGCTTGGGCCAGCCACGCCGACCGACTTTCGTCCCGGAACGCTGACCAACGAAGAACTGCAGTTCCAAGTTGATTTAGTCACCGAGTTTGATGCTGGCCTGGCCTCGCCATTGGTCTTTGCCTACGGCGTGAGCTACTTGGATGAGACTTACGATGTGGGTCAGTCTAGTCAGCCAGAATCTTATCTGGCTGGCCCGCACGCAGTTGCCGACCCATTTGGTTTGTGTAATAGCGACGGTACGCCTACCGCTGCTGGAATGGCTGCAACCAACGCGCCTGTCGACGAGCCGCTGGATTGTGCGAACCCTGACGACCCCGTTTTCACAGTAGTGGGTGTTGGATCGAACGGTTTCCCGGGCTACTCACCGGAGTTCTCTGAGGAATACACTCGGGACTCTTATGCGGTTTATGGTGACCTCTCGGCCGATGTGACCGACCGACTGCTCCTGCAAGGTGCATTGCGATTCGAGGATTACTCCGACTTCGGCAATGAGCTGGTCGGTAAAGTCGCCGCGAGATACCGCATTAATGACTCCTTTGCCCTCCGAGGCTCCGTAGGTACCGGCTTCCGAGCACCGACTCCGGGTCAACAGGGCACGACAAACGTTTCAACCCGATTGCCCAACGGCTTCCCGGTTGCGACCGGTCTGTTCCCGGCGGGCGGCACCGTGGCTCAGGCTCTAGGTGCAGAAGAACTCGCTCCAGAAACCTCGACCAGCTACACCTTGGGCTTCACAGCAGAGGTCGCTGACCTAACGGTCACCTTCGACCTCTATCGTATCGATATTGACGACCGGTTCCGCGCCGTGTCCACACTGGACGTGAGTTCTGATCCGAATGGCGATCCCGATGCCTTTGCTCGCTTCCTTGCGCTGCAAGATGCGGGCGTTGCCGGAGCTGAGAGCATCGGTGGCGTTAATTACTTCCAGAACGCAATTGACACAGAAACCACCGGTTTCGATCTGGTAGCGTCCTACCCCTATGAGTGGTCGAACGGGCAGATTACTGATCTGTCCTTGGCGCTGAACTACAACGATCAGGAAGTGTTGAACGACCCCCTCGATGTACTGAACCCAGAGGACGAATTCGACCTCGAAAATCAATTGCCAAATCTGCGCTGGAATGCCACTGCGGTACACACAGTGGGTGAGTTCACCATTATGGGGCGCGTACGCTACTTCGGTGAGAGTGAGGATTCGGACAATACCTCTCCTCTCTCTATTCAAGAATACGATCCGACCGTGTTCTTTGATCTCGAAGGATCCTGGCAGATCAATGAGAACCTGCGTGCGACCATCGGCGGTCGTAACATCTTCGACGAGTTCCCCGACGAAGTGGACCGCATCGCCAGCGACAACGACTACTGCTGCGGACGTATTTACGCTTCAACGTCTGTCGTGGACTGGCAGGGCGGATACTACTATCTGCGACTGCGAGCTGATTTCTAAAGCCGAAAGCCGCAGCCCTCTCACGGGCTGCTTTAGGAGTGTCTAGGGTGCCTTCGGGCACCCTTTTTTATTTGCGCCCTCTTTTGCGATATCTAACAGGTCGGTGATTAGTGCCTGGTCCTTAAGATGTTAGCTCGACGTCAAAGGATGAAATTTTGGACTGTAGACATGTCATTTCGATTCGTTCACGTTAGGCTAGGGCCAAGGTATTGGCGTTAATGCGCTATTGTGTTGGGAGGGGTTTGCCAACCGCACAAGCCCGGTCTTGAGGTGTAGTCGAGCCTTCTGTTTCAAGCGTTTTTCTTGCAGTCAGTAAGTGAGTCAAGTGGTACATATTCAACGAGTTATGAAAACGGCTAGGTCGTGCTTTTTGCTAGCTCTTGCGGCGGGCGCCCTGCTCGCTTTGCCGGCTTGCGAGAGCGAAACGCGGGAGCCAGGGAAAGGACGATCACTGGCCCCAGTGCCGGTCAAAACGGTAGCCGCTTCTGTGCAACCGGTGCCGGTGATACTGGAAGGTGTTGGCACGCTAGTCGGTAACGAGTCCGTCACGCTGACCGCAAAGGTTACGGAGCAGGTAAGCGCCGTATATTTCGAAGGAGGCGAATTTGTTGAAGCGGGCGACATTCTTGTCGAGCTAATTGATGAGGAGCAGCTTGCCTTGCTAAGAGAAGCGGAAGCGAGTCTACGTGAGGCAAAGCTGCAGTTTGAACGGCTAATTTCTCTTGGCATCGAAATCGCCACGGCCGCAGAAACGGATGTAGCGAGAGCCCGCGTAGACGCGGGTCAAGCAATTCTCGAAGCGCTACGCGCACGAATTGAAGATCGTGATATCCGCGCACCTTTCGATGGTGTGATCGGGTTCCGTCAAATCAGCGTCGGCGCCTTGCTCACCCCGGGCACGGTGATTGCTGAACTCGACGACATCGATCCACTGAAGCTGGACTTTACCTTGCCAGAGAGCCAGTTTGCCAAGCTCAGTATTGGCGCCCCGGTCGTCGCTCAAAGTGCGGCGTGGCCCGAATTGAGTTTTTCCGGCGCGGTTAATCAGTTGGGAAGCCGCATCGATCCGGTTACGCGAGCGTTTTCCGTTCGAGCGCTGCTGGACAATCCAGACGGCAAGCTCCGTCCCGGCATGCTAATGACGGTCGACGTCGACGTGGGCAGTTCGGAAGCCATCATCATTCCAGAGACTGCCTTGCTGCAGAGCGGCGCACAAAGCAGCGTTTATCTGGTCGATAGCGAGTCCAAAGCGCGCCGGGTCAGTGTCACCATAGGACGCCGCCTACCCGGTGCGATTGAGATACGTTCGGGCATATCCCAAGGCGACCGGGTGATCAGTAGTGGGCAAATTACTTTGCGCCCGGGTATATCGGTAGTGGAGATTAACAGTGAAACACTCAGTGAAGCCGACTAAAAGCACTGTCTACCGCAGTGAGGTGCCTCGCCTGTGAGCGAATCGGTGTGCCGTAAGGTAAGTCGGCCTCGCCGCTTAACAAAAGCACTGGGTGACTAGTATGCGTCTGCCTGAAATTTCTGTGCAACGGCCGGTGTTTGCCACGGTTATTGCGTTGCTATTGATCGCCTTTGGGGTGATGGCATTCCTTCAACTAGCTACCCGTGAATATCCCGATATCGCCCCACCGCAGGTATCGATCAGTACCGACTATAGCGGCGCGGCGGCCGACGTGGTCGAAACACGAATCACCCAACCGATCGAGGATGAAATCGGCGGCATCGAGGGCATCCGCGCCATTCGTAGTAGCAGTAGCGACGGTCGCTCTAACATCACTATAGAGTTCGAGTTGAGCCGCGACCTCGACTCGGCGACCAATGACGTCCGCGACCGCGTATCCCGTGCAAGTCGTCGAATTCCAGAAGAAGCGGAGCGCCCTCAAGTCACAAAGGCCGACAGCGAGAGCCAGCCCCTGCTCTACATCAGCATTGAAGGCGATGGCATGTCGATCATGGAAATCACCGACTATGCGGAACGCTACATCGTCGACCGCTTCACGGTGCTTCCGGGGGTTGCATCAGTCAACATTTACGGCGGCTCGTCTCGATCGATGCGCATCTGGATTGATCGTCAGGCACTGATTGCGAGAGACCTTGCGGTAAGCGACGTTCTTGAAGCTCTGCGCCGGGAGAACCTCGAACTCCCCGCCGGACGACTTGAATCCACAGATTATGAGTTCCCCGTGCGCGTTTCTCGCAGTTACCGCAACGCCCAACAGTTCGAGCAGCTTGTGCTCCAGCGTGGTGAAGACGGCCATCTAATTCGGCTCGGTGAGGTAGCGCGAGTTGAGGAAGCGGCAGCGACTACACGCAGAGTCTT
Source organism: Pseudomonadota bacterium (assembly GCA_039024595.1). Taxonomy (GTDB): domain Bacteria; phylum Pseudomonadota; class Gammaproteobacteria; order Pseudomonadales; family Halieaceae; genus Congregibacter. The sequence goes on from JBCCQO010000010.1 coordinate 14,967, forward strand.
TCTGACTAACGGCTTTGACAGTATGTCCATCGGCATAGTGAAACAGTCAAAGGCAAACACCATTGAGGTTCTCGATGCGGTACGTGATGAAATTCTCGCTATCGAGAACGACCTACCGGAGGGGATGGGGATTTCCGCCTCCGGCGATGCTTCTGCGTTCATCCGTTCCAGCATCAGCGGTGTCTATCAGACGATGGCGTTGACCACGGGATTGGTAGCCCTAGTCATACTGCTCTTTCTGGGGACGGTTCGAGCAACCCTCATTCCAGTCGTCTGCATTCCCGTATCGCTCCTTGGAGCCGTCATTGCTCTCTCTGCACTTGGTTTTTCACTCAATCTAATCACACTGCTCGGCATGGTGCTGGCCATCGGACTCGTGGTCGACGATGCAATCGTGGTGTTAGAAAACGTCTATCGTAGGATCGAAAGTGGTGAGCCGCCGCTGCTGGCGGCGTCAGAGGGTGCAAAGCAGGTTGGCTTCGCCGTGATTGCGACCACGGCGGTATTGCTCGCTGTCTTCAGCCCTGTGCTGTTCTTGCAGGATGCTAGTAGTCGACTCTTCACCGAGCTTGCAGCAACGATTGCCGTTTCGGTCATTGTGTCGACACTCCTGGCGCTGAGCCTAGTGCCAATGCTGTGCAGCAAACTGTTCCGACAAAGCAGTAGCCCATCCCATCCTCGCTGGAGTTTAGCCCCGGCAGTCGAACGATTGGCTGCGCTCTACGCCAAAATACTCGCAAGCTTACTCAGGCGCGCCTGGCTGGGATTGCTTGTCGCCCTGGCCTGCCTCGTACTACTACCGGTCGTATACAACCCACTTCAGCGTGAGTATGTGCCTGTAGAGGATCAGGATACGGTCTTAGCGATCATCTCGGCGCAGGAAGGGACAAACATCGCAGCCATGCGCGGCGTTATAGAGGAATTACAACCATCGCTCCTTGAGCTTCAGGACGAGGGCTCGGTCACACGTGTTCTATTCGTCGCGCCGTTTTACCGAGCGACGACACCGTCTACCGCCTTTGCTCGAATCTCTTTGGTTCCCTGGAACGAACGAGACTACAGCGCTTTCGAACTTCGGCAGCAATTGATGAAAGAGTGGCGCACCGTACCCGGCATAAGAGCGATGGCATTTATTCCTACGGGCCTTGGCCAGCGCGGACCAGACACTCCCGTACGTTTCGTCCTGCAGGGCCCGGACTACGAAACCTTAGCCTCCTGGCGCGATGTCGTTCTTACAGAAGCACAGCAGAGCGGGCTGTTCGGATTGCTTAATACTGATTTGCAGGAAACACAGCAGCAGGTCCATGTCTCCATAGATCTCGCCCGGGCAGCGGCGCTGGGAGTGAGTGCGCGGGAAGTGGCCGAAGCGTTGCAGGCCTTAATGACTGAACAGGAGGTGAATACCTATTCGGTCGATGGGGAAGAATACCCAGTCATCGTGCAACTCGAAGAGAGCCAACGGGTTACTCCCAACGACATCGAAAATGTTCGTGTCCGAGCCAATAGCGGTGCGCTTATCCCGCTTGCAAATCTCCTACGAACCGATAGCGTCGCCGGGATCGCGACGCAAAACCGCTTTAACCGACTGCGTGCCGTGACCATCAGCGCGACCTTGGCCGAAGACGTGTCCTTGGGAACAGCGCTTGAGTTTTTGGAAAATGCCGTGAACGAGAAGCTACCGGCGAGCGCAAAAGTTGCCTATCAGGGTCAGTCGCTTGACTACAAAGAATCCAGCAATGACATCTTTTTTGCCTTAAGCCTGGCGCTGCTCGTGCTCTTCCTCGTCATGGCCGCGCAGTTTGAGAGTTTTATTCATCCCACAGTAATCATGGTAACGGTACCGCTTGCGCTGCTGGGCGGCTTATTCGGTCTTCTCGTCTCCGGCAGCACGTTTAATTTATTCAGCCAAATCGGCCTGCTCATGCTGATCGGCATCGCAACAAAGAACGGTATTCTTCTCGTAGAATTCATCAATCAAAAACGCGACGAAGGCTTTGAGTTTGATGAAGCGATCATTGCCGCTTCGGCACAACGCCTACGTCCCGTCTTGATGACCGCGGTGTCTACCTTGGTTGGCGCAATACCGCTCATCGCTATGGAAGGTCCGGGGTCTGCGAGCCGAAACGTCCTGGGTGTAGTAATACTCTACGGTGTCAGTGTAGCGACGTTTCTGACTCTATTTCTTGTACCTACTCTTTACCGCGTGATCGCCCGAGGGACTTCCTCTCCCGACGCTATTGCCAAACAAATGAGAGAGCAAAGCGATGCGCTGATTCAGGATGCATCCTAGCGGTGGCCCGTCATGAAGCGGCGATTGATAACACCGAAGTTAGCAAACACCCAGGTGAACGCACCAAACGTGGGTGCCATGAGCCACGATAGAGCAAGACTTAATTGGTAGAACGCGCTAGAGACAACATAGACGAACCTCGCCTAGATCCTGATCTTTTTGGGGACCGCTGGATTCACAGTTTGTCTATGCATATTGACGTCTTCGAAGCGGATTACACCGATCGTTTTGCGACTAAAACACCGAACAGCAGACGCACGTTAGACTCGACGCGTTTTCGTCTAACAACGAAGGAAAACTTTAAAGAGCCGTGGCCTGTATTTTGCACAGTATTGCGCTTTACCTGATAAGAGATGGTAAATGCGCCGTAATGGTGCAGACTTGAAAACAGCTTGCCGCGAAGCCAGGCTCTCCGTCATATTAAGCGATCGCTTCAATAGCATTGAGGACAATCAGCACCAGTGGTAGTACAGGAAGCGTTTCTTTTCATCACGCTGATGAGCGCAGCGGGTGTTGTTGCGGGCCTTACTTCAGGGCTGTTCGGTGTCGGCGGTGGGTTCGTGGTGGTCCCTGCCCTACTCGCTGTTTTTCCTTTCCTTACCGATAAGACCGATGATCTGATGATGGTCGCGGTCGGCACATCGCTTGCGACCATCGTGATCTCGTCCGCCCGTTCCGTACATGCGCACAGCAAGCGAGACGCCGTGGACTTCCAAGTGTTGAAGGAATGGGCTGTCTGGGTGGTACTGGGCGTCGGTGCAGGCTTATGGGTGGCGTCAATTACAGACAGCAATCGCCTTATCATCGTGTTTGCTATCGGTGTGCTCGTCTACTCCATCTATTTTCTTTCACCCACGATGTTTGATCGGTTTAAAGGGCGCTGGTCGATGCCAACAGGCGCAGGACGCGCACTACTGGCTAGTGGTCTCGGTGGATTTTCCGCGCTCTTGGGCATTGGCGGCGGCACGATCATGGTGCTAACTATGGTGCTTTGTGATCGCCCTATTCATCAAGCCGTTGCTACTGCATCGGGTATTGGGTTTCTAATCGGGCTCCCCGGTATGCTCGGTTTTCTTTATATGGGGCTAGGCGCAGAAAATCTTCCCACCGGCTCGGTTGGCTATATCAACATTCCTGCCCTGTCGGCGATCGCACTGTTTTCAATTTTTACCGCGCCGATCGGGGCGCGCCTGGCACACAGCCTTGACGGTGCCCAGCTCAAGCAAATTTTTGGCGTATATCTAGTCATCGTTTCGGTCACTATGTTTGTTAAGGCGCTGGGGTGAAACTTCTAGAAATGGTGATAGCGTCCTCAAATTCTTCGTTGCGAAAAATACTCAATGTAGTGTTCAACAAGCTGACAGTTCTTCAAAGTCGTCAGCAAAACAGAAGGCAAAAGCCCAATCTATATGCGGTCCGGTTAAGTAGCCGACGCATGAGGGTCGGCAGTGAACGGATAAACCAAATAAAGCATTTTCCAAGTGCAAAGACAGGAGCCTAAGCAATGACAGCAGATCTCAACCGAAGAGGGTTTTTAGTCGGCGCAGCGAGCGCCCTGGCAGCCGTAACCGCGGTTCAATCGGGTATTTCACTCGCCGACGGCCACAGTAAGATGACGAGGCTGAAACCGGCCTATGGCCCACCTCCAGGTGTTGCCAAGCTTAATGCTAACGAAAACCCCTATGGACCGAGCAAAGCCGCGTTAGCAGCGATTCAAGAGGCAAGCGCCTCCGGTGCTTACTACGTGCGTGATTCCGCGATGGCTCTACGAGCCATGATTGCCGAGCGAAACGGTGTAGAGCCCGAGTATGTCGCTCTTTCAAGTGGCTCTAGCGGCGCCCTGGTCGCTTGTGCTGTCGAAGCCGGGCAGCAAGGCAACATCCTCGGACCCGATCTATTCTGGGATACGACGTCGCGAAGCGTTGAGGCACAAGGTATAGCGGAACTCAAACGAATGCCGAAAACCACCGGGCTAGAGATCGATCTGGACGCGATGTACGCCGCCATCGACGACAGCATTGCGATGGCGCAGGTCGTGAATCCGAACAATCCGACGGGACTGCTGACAGACTCCAAAAAGCTGCGCGATTTCTGCATAAAGGCCGCCAAAAAGACAACGGTACTGGTAGACGAAGCATACAACGAAGTAACCGACGCTCCCGACGAGAATTCGATGGTGCCTCTGATCCGAGAGGGTCATGACGTCATCGTAGCTCGTACGTTCTCGAAGATTTACGGACTTGCGGGTATGCGGGTTGGCTACATCATTGCCGCTCCAGAGAAGATCGAGGCGATCGGTAAGTACGGGATCGGCTGGTATGGACTCAACCAAGCTGGATTGGCCGCCGCGGTCGCATCCTATGAGGATTTAGAGTTTATGGCAGCGTCCCGAGCGAAAATCCGTGAGGCGCGGGAAATGGTGTACGCGGCGCTCAAAGACAACGGCCTTTCCGGCCTGCCCTCGCAGACCAACTTTATCTTTGCAGATCTGGGTTCGATCAACGCGAATGATTTCCGCGCTGCGATGGAAAAAGAAAACGTATTGATTCGTGGTGTGTACCGCGACTACACAAACTGGTCTCGAGTTAGCATGGGTCGTCTTGAGCATGTGCA
>JBCCQO010000011.1:0-19246 GCA_039024595.1 Pseudomonadota bacterium
AATCGTCATCCCTTGCCGGGCTAGCACCTTAATCTCCACTGCCGTCTCCAAACTGTGCATGCGCCCGCCCAAAGGGGCGCCAGCTTATCCCCCTAGGGGGTCAGTTTTACTCCGACGAGAGGGGTCAGTTTTACTCCGGCGTTAACACAGCTTAGCGTTCTCCTCTCGGAGCTGCTTGAGCTCCCGTGCCTCGTTGGGCTCAAGACCGCCATACTGCTGCTTCCAGCGATAAAACGTCGCTTCTGCAATACCTAACTTCCGACAGATAGCGGAAGCTGCCGTGCCTTGCTCGTGCAGCTTCACCGCCGCCACGATCTGCTCGACCGAATGCCTCTTTCGCTTCATCTACAGACCCTCCTTCCGGGTTCAAGTCTGTCAGATTCGCATTGCCTTTGGGGTCATTCTTTGGGGGACCCTCATTAGATTGGTCCCAGGGAGGTCCGAAGGTGAAGCGCAAGCGCCACAGCAAAGAACAGATCATTGGCATCTTGAAGGAGCACGAGGCTGACATTCCGGTGCAGGACCTGCTCCGCAAGTGTAATCCCCCCGGAAACTAGCGGCGTTTGGAAGTAGACTTTTCCAAGTAGGAGAGCTCTACAGATGAAGAGGAGCCGAATCACATATAGTCAGGTTTTTCTGATCCGCGAGAATGCCCAGGCCGGCGTCCCGGTAGCGGAGCTGTGCCGTGAGCACGGCATGAGCAATGCCACGTTCTACAACTGGCGATCGAAGTACGGCGGTATGGATGCTTCAGCGATGAAACGCCTCAAGGAGCTCGAGGAAGGAAACGCACGGCTCAAGAAGATGTATGCCGAGGAAAAGCTCAAGGCTGAGATCGTGTCTGAGACGCTTGAAAAAAATTGTAGCGTCATCTGTTTGCGGCAAGATGGCGAAACGAGCAGTAACAGAGTTTGGCGTATCGATCGGGCACGCCTGCCGGGCCTTCCGCATCTCAGAAACCTGTTTCCGGTACACCCCGAAGCTGAGCAGTGACAAAGCTGCGATTGCTGACTGCCTTCTACGGCTGACCACAGCTCATCGGAGGTGGGGTTTCGGCCTGTGCTATCTGTACCTGCGGAGTGTTCAGAAGCTTCCGTACAACCACAAGCGCGTATATCGGATCTACCGTGAGCTGGAGCTTAATTTACGGATCAAACCCAGGCGCCGTGTGCTGCGGAATCGGCCGGATCCCTTGGGCGTACCCAGACGTGCGAACGAAGTCTGCTCCATCGACTTCATGCACGATCGTCTGGCTAGCGGAAGGGCTTTCCGGACATTCAATGTGCTCGATGACTACAACCGCGAGGGGCTTGGGATCGAGGTCGATCAAAGCCTGTCTGGCATCAGAATCACTCGAGCCTTGGATCGGATCATCGAGTGGCAAGGCCAGCCCAAAGTCATCCGCTGCGACAATGGCAGTGAGATGTACTGTTCGGCCTTCCAGACCTGGGCGGCCAAACGCGGGATCCAAGTCCTGTTTATCCAGCCCGGTAATCCGACGCAGAACGCCTATGTCGAGCGGTTCAATCGCACCGTTCGCCATGAGTGGCTGGACATGCACCTGTTCGAAACGATCAAGGACGCGCAAGCCACAGCCACTACGTGGCTTTGGCAATACAACAACGAACGGCCAAACATGGCAATCGGAGGCATCACCCAGAAGCAAGAGCTGCAGATGGCAGCGTAATCCTACTTCAGAGCGCCGTTAAGAATGGGGGATTACACATCGCTCGACCCGCTGTCGCGGGTCAATTGATGCGAACACTGGTCGGTGGTAAAGGTTTTGATGGTCCACTGACTCGAGCGGCACCACCTGATAGAGGCGCACCATAGACAAAACCCGAACCGCTGTATCCAATGATCACGCGATCAGTCCCATCCTTCATCATGCCGAGCGTATTGATCCTATCGAATGAACCCAACGGATAGCCACCAATTTTTTCCCAACGTGCCCCTTCGTCGTTTGAGCGCCAAATTCCGTATTCATTGTTTACCCACCCTGAAATAACCAAAGCAGGGTAACCTGAAGCTTGAACGCTTCCGAATGCGAAAGACTGAACTTCTTCTACATTTGGCACTTTTATCCAGCTGTTGCCACCGTCGACGCTCCTCCAAAATGGATTTCCTGAGTTAGCCGCTCCGTTTCTGACCTCTCCGCCTGTATACCATAGGTGGTTGTACACCCCTGGCGTGCATCGTAAAAGAGCATTGAATCGATCCACACCTGCTGGACTAAAGTTACCGACCTTTGTTTGTTCCCAGCTTACCCCGCCATCCACTGAACGATAAAAGCCGTCATCCATCTTGAACGCATAGAACCGCCCATCAACCTCCGAGTCCGCGCAGGCAATGTTTCTCTTATGGAATTCACTTGCGTGCCATCGTGAATTCTTCTTCCCATTCGGTAGAGATATTTCGGTCCAGCTGCGACCAGAATCTAGTGTATAGAAACCCTTTCCACCGTTTCCGTAAAACCAAAGCCAGTTACTGCGAGTACTGACGGCCATAGTGCCACCAGGTTTAAAATCCGGTGGGTTTGGGAACGACGTCCAAGTTTCACCGTCATCAACAGAATAGGCAGAGTAGTTGTTTCCAAACTTTGTGTTCAGAGCAACGATAAACTGAGGATCGCGAGCGGCAAACCCTGAGAAGTAACCATTTTGAAGTGCTGCGCCACCAGTCGTCCCGTGTGATCCGGGGAACAAATCAAACTCAGAAAGCGAGCGTGAGAACACTCCTCTGTCCAGTACACCAAGATGCACATGATCACTACCGGGTGCTGCAGACGCTGTGTACGTAACGAGCTCCTCGATTCCTTTACTAGAACTCTTCCAAACTGGTTCATCGTCAGGAACGCCTGGGCCGAGATCCGTATACCAAACACCTATGCCCTGGGCAAACCATAGCCGGTCCTTTACGACTGGATCGAATCGAATATCGCCCATGGACATGAAGACTTCTTTCGTCCACTCCAGCCAAGGAACATCATCGGCGACTCTAGCAACACTGTTTAGTGCAAAAAAATTGGTCCACGTTTCACCCCCATCGATGCTGACTGACAATGCACCATCATTCCGCCCCCCTACTATTCTCGAGGGGTTGAAAGGGTCAACTGCGAGTGCTCTGGTTCTTAAGTCAGATGGATCAGGTTGAATGTTAGTGAAACTTACGCCATCCGTCTTCCACAATTCACCTTTCCCGTTGTCGTCCGAGAAGTAGTAGGTCCCGTTCGAGCATCGACCATGTTTCGCACCGTTTTTTGGACTCCCGGGCATTAGCAGCCAGCTGTCGCCCCCATTGACGCTCCTATAAATGCCAACTCCTTCGATGCCCAAGTAAGCGATTTGCGTGCGGCCACCACGTGTTTCAGATGATCTGTCGAAGCACATGCCCGCAGCGACGCGCCCGTTGGGCAGGTCGCTGAGCTTGCTGAACGTACTCCCGCCGTCGGTGGTTATCCAAACACCATCGAACCTTCCACCAATAATCAAGACATCTGGATTATTCGGGTCGACCATCATCTTCTGTCCGAGAAGCCTTGGTGAGTCCCCGCCATTTGCCAAGAAGTTCTTACTACTCCAATCGGATGGCCAACCTGCTGGGACTCTGAAAGACTTACCCTTGTCAGCACTCCTGAGCAAGAAGTCACCGTGTTGAAGCCACAAAACGGAAGAGTCTTTAGGGTAAATGGCGACCTCATACACACCCTGCACGGACTTCTCTACACCCGCTGTAATAGAGGGAAAGCTGTCTACAGTTGCCAACTGAACCCATTCGTCGATTTGCGGATCCCAGATATAGGCGCCATATACATCAGTGCGCACAACCCGAGTGCCGTCATCTGCGATGTCAATGCCTGTTACAAAGCCTCCCGCGCCCAACCGTAGCGGCTTCCATACATATTCAGCGAAGGAGAGCTGTGAACAAACAACGAGCGTCAGCCAAGTCGAAACAAGCAATGACCACTTCCAGTAGCCTGAAGTGGGCCGCAAAACCATCATTTTTTCGGAATCAATGCGCATCTGAGGAATCGCTCGATTTAGAGTTAGGATAAACGTGCTCTTCAGTAACAAGCTACGTCTAGAGTGGCAAAGACTACCGCGGCGGCGCCCGGCGTCCGATAACGGTCACACATAAACTACGTAGCCTTCATGAATAATTGCAGCTTGTTTGTCTAAGTGCCTAGTGGAAATCGCTCGCCCTTTACGACCCTATCTAAGCGCAGAGTGCCTCGTTTCGGAACACAGCGTCGAGTTAGCCTGGGAAGTGTTTAGAAGACGCGTTTTCGGCGTCCGAGGTTTCTGATTGCTTACCAAATCGAAAAGTGCGCTTTGTTGCCAGGTACGTATCCCTCTCCTCTCAGTCGACTCGCAAAACCGGTGGCTTTGGCTTGGAAGATTCTACCGCAACGTTTGGCACCATTTGGCCCAAATCAAAACCAACGAAAACATCTACACGGCTCCTTGTTGCACGAGTAGAGTCTTCAAGGTCAGCGACTTCGTAGTAGAAGTTATCAAGGCCTTCAAAGCCGACGTTAGGGGTGTAGCGAACCAAGCCAGCAACCTCGTCAATGATCTCGACTAGTCCGTGATTCGATGCTTCCACTTTCGCTAGTTTGAAAGCATCTCCTTCGAGGTCCGTATCGTTGCTGAGCAATGGTAGTACGAGCGGTTCACCCTGGGTGGTAAACCCGAAGTCATAAGCTGCATAAGGTAAGCTGTTGACCTGAAGCCGTCCAAAAGCATCACGTTCGCTCGAGCCGGTAGGCAACTCCCCACGATAGGGCACTCCTTCGAGTATGGAATCATCGCGGATATCCACTGGGATCTGCTGCAACATTCTCACACCGGAGAACCTATCTACAATTATCTCGGGAAGCAGCGCGACCTTAGAGCCATCCGATGCCGTATAGAATCCTTCTGAGGCGAGCCACTGTCTACCACTCATTCCGAAGAGCATTTGAAGTTGCCCCGTCGATTTTGGGATGAGTCCATACACCGTAGACCCTGTACTATCTTGCTTGGTACCGTCAAACCAAACGTACTCATTACCCCCGACTCCTGACACTGACAAATCAGCATCAGAACCGATACTGAGTTTCGGGATGACTTCCTTCCTAATGCTCGACAAGCTGCGTTCCTGAACCTGTTGAACGGTTACCCCTTCACCTCGCGTGATTCTATGCTTGCTTCCAGTTGCGTCCAGTCCGTAAATCAAGACGCTGTCCGGAATCCCACGGTGAGATTCAACTGCTTCAACTTTTACAGCCTCGTAAAAACCTGCAGCGGAACTGTCGGCGACAACTATGTCAACATGACGTTGCGTAATTTGAATACCTGAGGAATCCCAAGTCTTATTGCTACCCTTCTGATCCTCATCAGCAGCAGTCGACACCAAATGAAAGTTTCGCAAAGTGTAGTAACCGGTATAGTTTAGGTGCACCCCTACTTGTAGCTCGTACCCAAAAAAATCTTCAAGTATTGATCGATTGTCGTGCCCTTGCTGCGGCTTGTCCTTTATGACTTCTAGCCCTGTGCTCGAAGCGATCGCCACGTTTCCAATAAAACTCTGGATAGACGGAGAGTCAATATTGAGTGTCTTTTCCCACTCTTCACTCCTCGCAGACTCACTAGCCAAGAAACGCCCAGTCAACGGATGTTCTAGCCAGCGATAGTCATTGTCCTTGGAATTGGACGTAGCTCTATGAAAATAGAGGAAACCAGCGCCTGGCATGCTAGCAGCAACATTATCAATGCTGCCCACCAGACGTCCTTGAAAGTAAAAGCCGTTCCCACCGTTACCTATGTTAAACGTACCTTTTGACGCTTTTGGTTTGCCCGCCGAGCCGCTTCTTCCAATTGATCGAACTGCAAGATTGTGCCGCCATACCCCTGTTTCATCCCCACTCTCCGCAATAAACGATGTCCCAAAACAACGGTAACCGATGTTGTCCTGATATATCGCATAGGACCCGTGGTGAACGAAGCAAAATCCCGGGGAGTCTTCCGCTACATTTCCAACTGCGATCGCCGGCGTTCCTTCTGGCGCTGAGCCCATACGATGAAAATGCAATGAGTACCTACCGGGAACATTATCGGTCGATTGCGACACTTCGAGCGCCTTGTTCGTCCTGCCCAATTTAAGAAAACTTGCGTTCCGGACATCTACTTTCTTTGTATGCATTAGCATCACGTGACCGCGCCGTGACGTTTCGTCGCTCTCACTGGTAAACACTACATTCCGAGATAAGTTACCTGCGTAGGTGGAAAATGGGGAACCCGGGACCGCGTGCTCGTGCTCAAGAGCTGTTGTAAACGAAACCACATCTTCATCAACGCGCGAAATCGTCCTTACTTCATCGAAACTCTCAACGTGGGAAGCCAGCGTAGTCCCTGTCAGCAACAACCGGTCACCAGGACGCCAGTTGATTGGAGCACGCCGTAGCTTGACTGATGTGTCTCCTTTCCGAGCATTCCGAGCAAGCTCCAAGAACGCTGTTTTTCGCTCGCCAAAGATGCGTACCTCACCATGGGAGACCAATCCCCGAGAAAGCCGCGTTGGATCATCCGCCGTATTGATTTCTCCGTTATCTAGAAAGACAACTCGAAGAAAGGAATTCTGATCGAAGGGCTGTGCCTTTGAGCCGACGATGAATCTGCCTGTACCATAGACATAGATCGTTTCGACGCTTAGCGAAAGACTTTTACCTCTTACAAAATTTAACTCACCTTGCACCGCTACGTCCCTGACTCGAGGTGTACTAGCCTGGTCGAACGAAACAACCACCCCGTTAGGAATTAGAACACGGCTGTCGGCGCTCGGGATGCCATTCGACCAGGTCGCAGATCTTGACCACAAACCTGACCTGATCGCAACGGTTGTGGCTTCCCCAGGCATAAACAGCGCCTCTAGCGCCGCGTGTTCCGCTTTCTGTTCAGCGTCGAGTCCGTGTACGTGCTCTGCTAAGACAACAACACTGGTGAACAGTCCGAGTACTGCTAAGGACAGTGACCAAGTCAATCTAGTGAGGGTGTGATGCAAACGTTGGGGATTACGCCTACGCCCTGTTCGTTGAAGTTGTTTGCTCAGAAGTAAGAATCGCAATGCACTGACCTCTATTTCGATTCAAAATGAACGTAAGCTTTGTACATGACTACGTTCACCCCGATCCAACAGTTAGGGGTGTCGCGCTGGAAGCTCTAGTGCATACCGAAGACTGCACTCTTCGAGCAACTTTCGTTATACGCGAATCATCCACGTCGATCTCACCGAACGATAGTCCACACAGCTTTTCGATGTATGGGCGGTTTAGACTTTCTGCCTAACTCCTCCCAAGGCGAGATGGCATTTCGTGAAGTGCGTCGATTTTCTGCCATGACAGAGAACCAGGTTCGAAAGTCTTGGATGAGGCCGCAAAGTTGGATCCACAATCAACAGGAGCCACCGAGGCGTACAAACTGCGGTCGGGAGCCAAGATTCACAGGCCTTTTACGCACGAGGACGGTTCCCCCGCCGGCGCGAATACGGAGTCGATGACGACGGTCCCGGTTTCGGAAAAATACTGGCCGCGACGAACGAAACACGCCCTCGACAATAAACGAGGGTCGCGTGAACATCCTGAATAGGCGCTGAATCTGATGTAGGGCTGTAAACGTGTGGCAGACCTTTCCCAATATCGGCAGCCATTGCTTGTCGGATTACTCCCATTAACTAGGGACCCTCGTTCTTAACCCCACTGACGCAGCGACTTTCTAACGTTGCGTTGACCTTGCCCCATGAACTGATCCATTCCCGAGATGGGTTTGAGAACTCTGACCCTTCCCCTCCAGGATACCCAGTGTCTATCGTGACCTTACCCCCGGTGAGGGTCCCCCGTTCTTTACCCCAATGGCGCTGCGACTTTCTGACGTTGTGTCACCCAATGCTCAACAAAAGCATTGGGTGACAGGTTATTGAGAGCCCTGTGAGGTCGGCACTCGTTGTAGTCCTACATCCAAGCCTGCAGGGTGTCCCTGGCCGACGTCAAATCCGCGAACCAATGCAGGTTCAGACATTCATCTCGTTAGCTGCCATTGAACGATTCGACGATGCCGTTCTGGGTCGGTTTCCCCGGCTGGATAAAGTGCGGTTTGATGTTTCGATCCTGGGACCAGCAGAACATCGCTTTACTGGTCAGTTCAGGCCCGTTGTCACAGACAATCGTCTTCGGCTTTCGATCGAGTTCTTCCATGAAGCGCACCATGCGCCTCCCAGAAATTGACGCGTCGGCTAGCTGACCGACGCACTCCCGAGTGAAGTCGTCGACGATGTTCAGGACGCGGAACCTTCGTCCTCCAGACAGCTGATCGCTGACGAAATCGATTGACCAGCGCTCGTTCGGGCGCGTGGGTACCAGCATGGGCACACGCGGGCGACGGACCCTTTTGCGTCGTTTGGTGCGCGCTTGAAGGCGCTCCTCACAGTACACACGGTAAGTCCGCTTGTGGTTCACAACGACCCGCTCTGCTTGGAGAAGTTCATGCAATGTCGGATAGCCGTAGCGTGGATACTGCTCGGCAAGTGACTTCAGTCGATTTCTCAGCGCAGAATCGTCTCGCGGCTTTGCCTGGTAGCGAACCATCGAGCGCCCAACCCCCAAGAGCCTGCAGCCGCGTCGTTCAGATCTCAGTCCCTGGTCGACTCAGAACTGGACGATTCGACGTCGATCTGCAGGATTCACCACTTTCGCGAGAGTGCTTCCTAAATAACGTTCTGGTCGAGCAAGCTCTATGCCAGCAGTTTCTTAAGCTTGGCGTTCTCCGCCTCTAGCTCTCGCAGACGCTTGGCGTCTGATACTTCCATGCCGCCGAACTTAGCCTTCCAGGTGTAGAGAGTGCCTTCGGCAAGCCCGTGGCTGCGGGCGAGGTCCTTTGCGGACGAGCCCGCCTCGTGATCCTTCAGGATCGAAATGATCTGTTCGCCGGTCAAAACTTTGCGCTACATCTGGGCCTCCCACGGTCACTGTATCGGGAAGTACCATTTAGCTCATGGACTTGTAAGCGTGCGTAAGCTCAGCGAAAGCCGCGCTTCACAACGTGTAAAAGAAAGCACATGTCATATAAGGAACTCAAGCCCCGTTAGTTCATGTACATCTTCCATATCAGCTCTAAACAAACGAGCATACTTCTCCCTGGGGAGATCGACAGGTTTCGCTGGTTTGTACGACAGCTTTGCCTTCAGAGCGTCTTTTAAAAACGCCGGAAAAGTCGCCCGTACAGCACTTATAGCATCGTCCATTCGCTTACTTCCGAGAATCGATGCAATCAGTGCTCCGGCTTCGTTGAGAACGACACCTTCATTTTTGTTTGCTGCAATATCGAAACAAAAATCGGTGTCCCGAACTCCCAAAAAAGTAGAGACTTGCCTGGCAGTGAGCAACGGCTCCGTAACCAACGTTTGGAAGGAGACGAACATAAACTGACTGAGATCGAAATACTCTAGGTAGCGCCTGATCTGAATGTTGTACCTGCTACGAAGGATGGCCTCGGGATGCAGTTCAACCCAGTCTTCGAACACTGGCATGTCGCCTTTAGAACGATTGTCATGGACGTAATCCGAGTACAGTCTGTCGATGGGGTCACGTAGCAAGAAAATCAGCTTTGCGCCCGGGAACCGAGCATGAATCCGCGTTGGAATTGGAAGTGGGTTGCCAACAGGCGAAAGCTGTCCGCCGGCGCGTCTCTCAGCTAACACACTGTAGCCAACCGATGCGTCAACACAAATCTGCCTCAACGAACCGTCGAAATGTCGTCTCACTAAACGATCGATCTCTTCAGGGTTTGGCACCATGAAAATTCTCGGTTCCTTTTCTCGAGGGACCTGAATTTCGGGATGTTGATTAAGCATGTCGGCGAGAAAAGTTGTGCCTGCTTTTTTTGCGCCAAGGATAAAGTTCAAATTCACATGATCCATTTCATTCACGCTAAGCAACGTAACGACTCTTGCACTCTAGACTTAGAATCAATATCCATCATGAAGTGAAATTCGCTGGCCCAATAGGTCACACAACACCACGGCGGGTTAGTAAGATTGCTCACTTCCGTTAACGGGATCACAACTGCGCAAGTAGACCTTACGCTAAGTTCTTCTAGATGGTCATTACCGAGTGCTCAACCACTTTTCTTTCGGCAGTGCATCGCTAAGCAGCGCTTGGAGTATTTTACTCGGGACGACACTTGCGGTGGGAAACAAGACATCACTTTAGCAAACCCTGATAACCTCCTATCTGAATAGACGGACTCTTGTCTGCCGGACGAACTACAAAGCGTAAAAGCTTGTATCGCGAACAATCACTTGTTTCCGACAACGCACTCACCGGACGACTACACCTGACTTGTATAGATCTTACGTCCGCCGAAACAGGTTTTGGCGAAAAGATTTACCGCCTGGGTCTGGTTGCAACGCTCGGATGAACAGCGCTTGCAAGTATGTGAAAAGAATAGCCAACCGACTCACGCCTCATTGCCACTGGGATCTACAGTACAAACGTCGCCATAGTACGTAGATTCATCGCGTAGCCCAAAGATCATTCAATGGAGAATCTTTGAGCGATTCCGAAACAAGCGCTTTCAACTCATCGGGCACCGTTTTATGCCATCGTGAACTGAGACGTTCCTTAGAAGTGTCAACTTTGCCCCATACAGACATTTGTTTACGCATTCCGAGTCGATCGAGGAGCTCTTTATCAACCTCTAGACCGCTGAAATCAAAGATTCGTTGACTAACTTCTTCGTAACCCAGCGCCAACTCCTCATAGATGACTTGAAAGTACCGGCCCTTCGGTAGGGCATGACCAGCGACATGTAAGAGCTCATTATTGAACAACCAAAAGAGGTAGACCTTTTCTAGAAGTGTTTTGGGTGAGATTGTTTCGAGGCGTCTGTTAACATCAGGATATCGCTCCGCCAAGAGCGTCAATCGCTCTTCGTAAACGGCTTCTTCAATGGCAGCTTCCGACTTCGAAAGCACGGAAAAGAATCTATCTATACCTGAGCGAAGCTGAGCAGCGGGGTGTCGAACAACATGAATAAACTTCGCAGACGAGTTCCCAGCTATCCAGTCAAAAACCCATGCTGGCATGTCATTGATTTTCAACACTCCCTTACTCTTACGTTGCAAGTCTCTTGAACCTATCCATGCAGGAAACAACCACTCTTCTTTCCTAGCTGGCGGGTAAACGTGTGCAACGAGACGCCTAAGCTTTGGCCGCGCCGTCCAATTGGCCGCCCCAAGACCGAAAGACCATCGGTATAGAAATGTCTTTCTGCAAAGGAATCGTGTGTCCCTCACTCCGCAGTGCGTTAGCGAGTGTGCCATGGCCCTTGTCCACCAGTCAGCTAACCCATCGTTCAGTGAACCGTTCGATTTCTCTAATTCCGAAACAAACTCAAGATATGGTGACGACGTTAGCTCTTGAATCTCGTTCCGACAAAACGTCTCTCTATGAGCGTTGAGTATTTCCAAAACCCAATTCGTGCCTGACCTTCCGTTGCCTACGATAAGGACGTGAGGCGCTCCACTTCGCATGCCAACACCGGTTGCCGCAGCCCCTGCACTAATCGTCATGATAGTGCCTCTGTAAGGTCTGTTGAAAGAAACACTCGTACTTTCTTGCGACAAGTTCCCAATCGTATTCACGCGATCTCTGTAGATTGGATTGATACACACGTTTACGCATCACGTATGCGTCCTGCACTTTCTGTAAAACCGTTCCAGGATCACAACAATCCGCCAGAAAGTTCTGATCGCCGACAATCCAACGCACTCTCTCATCACTATTCGCGACGATCGGTAATCCACTAGCAAGAGCCTCCACATAAACGTTTCCAAAGGGCTCATCAAGAGCCATGTGCAGGAACACGTGATGCGATCGATAAACACTAGGCATCTCTGAATGAGGAACGCTGAGTAGCTCGAATCGCCCAGGAAGTAGCGCACGAGCTAAGTCCTCAACATCAGCGCGGAGCGGGCCGTCTCCAACTACGGTAAGCCGGATTCGACTGTCATCAGATAGGTATTCAATGGCTTCAAGGACTCTTTTGTACTCGCTTAAAGCGCTTACCATCAGGACTCTAATTTCTTTACAATGATCATCATCAATCAGACTGCTTTGATGATCCGTGCGAAAACTCTTTAACCGCACACCGTTCGGAATCAAAGAACAGGGCCATGATTCACTGTTTCGATGATAATAGTCTGGATTAATGCAGACTAGACCGTCGCAATGAAACCAACGAAACTCGCTAGCGTTTGAAAATGCAGGCCAGTCCCCATTCTGGGTTACGAAAATATGCAGGGGACGATGACCGTTTTCTCTCTTCCTAGCCAAAACCCAATTAACAAATGGGTACGAGCACGTTACCGTTACGTCGTAGGCGCTTGGGCGATATGCTCGAAGTAATCCGGGTAAGAAGCTAAGCTCTTCGTAGGCAAACTCGTTTCGGAATATCGGCATCTTTGGAAATGACTCGAATGCACTCCGGCTTATCGAGGGCACTTGGATGTAGTCTGGGGCGAATCCCTCCCGAGAAGGACCGGAGCCCATGAAAGTGACGCTGTGGCCAAACTCATGCAGAGCCTCACCCACTTCGAGGAACGCTACCTCCGCGCCTCTGTTTATACGTTGCAGGCCAGGGAGCACAAAAAGAACTCGCATTCCACCACCACATTGAAGAGACAACAATTCCGAGTGTCACCATCGGGAAAACGGTGAGCGACTCAAAAAACCATGGCTGCCAGCTTATGACAAACTTAGATCTCTCCCTAGAGAAATCTTGAATACGAAAAGTAAACTCAAGTTAGTGCGCTTCTTCAGCTGCGCTGTTCGCAGTGGACATCTCATAAGCCAATGTGGCCTCGGTGCTCGGTGCTTGGTGAAACTGCGGCGGCAACTTCCGATGAAAAATACTGACAAAGGTTAACGAGATCCGCTCTGCTCAACCACATAGCCGACGCAAGACGTGGCCAGCGGTCCCCAAAGAACTAACCCTTCCGCTAGAAACTTTCCATAGTTTCCGTGGCCGGCCTCGTGATTTTCGAACCACAGTGTAGTTGAGAGGATGGCTTCCTGGGAGAAAGCCATGATGAAAGGGAAGTACGGCGAGGATCAGATGGTCCGTATCCTGCGGGCGTGCGATCAAAGCACGGTCGCCGAGATCGCGAAAAACACGGTGTGAGTAAACAGACGATTGACCACCTGGCGCAAGACTCTCGGATCATTGGAAGTCACCGACTTCCAGCACATGAAGCTGATCGAGCAGTAGAACGCTCGACTGAAACGGCTTCTCGCGGAACGCGACCTCGAAATAGAGGTGATGAAGGAGACCCAAAGAAAAAATAATGAGGGCGCCCTTACGGCGCCAGCGGGTAGCCTATGCCGTTGGACCTGGGCTGTCGCAGCGCCGGGCTTGCACCTTGCTCTCGGTAGCGCGATCCGCACTGAAGTCCACCCTTCGCAACCTAGAGAAGGACGCTCCTGTTTTGGACGCCATGCGACGACCCCCTGGGCGGTATCCGCGGTGGGGCTACCGACATATCCAGGTTCTACTCGAGCGATAAGGCTTCGAAATGGGTCTAGATCGTGATTACCGCCTCTCGCAACAAGCGGGGCTGCATGAACCGACGAAACGCCGAAGGCGATGTGCCGGTCTCGCAAGACCCCGGCTTCGACCGGCAGCTGCACCGACGAACACAGTCTGGGCATGCAATATTGTCTCCGATCTCTGCGGCGACGGGGCGCAGCAGAAGAGTCTGACGGTGGTCGATGAGTATCCGCGCGAATGCCAAGCTATCGACGTGCGCAGTCAGATCCGTTCGACGCGCATCATCGAACAGCTTGCGGCTGGTCGCAGAGCGACGTGCGCCGTACTACCTGCGTTCGGACAACGGCCCGGAGCTCGTCTCGCAAGCTATCTTAAGGTGGCTCGCGAAGCGCGGCATCGAGACAGTGTTCATCGATCCCGACAAGCCCTTGCAGGATAGTCTGGACGAAAGCTTCAACGGCAACTTCAGAGACGAACATCTGAATATGGAGTAGTCAAACAGTCGAGCAGAAGCAAAGGTAATCATCGAGGCCTGGCTTCGAGAGTACAACGAGGTTTGACTACACTCGAGCCTAGGTCAACTAGCGCCAAATGAGCTTATCAATCAGCTGTCTGAGGAGGCAGCATAACTGCCAGCCTCAAGCTACAACTGGTCCGATGGCCCCAAAACCGCAAGGACTGTACATTGTCCGATCAGTTTAAAAATAGCGTGTCACCAGCCAAAGCTTCAGCTTACTCGCTTGGTGGCTTTGGACTCGCACAAATCCTAAGGCTGGGTAGTAACCTCATCATGGCGCGCTACCTCGCGCCGGAAGACTTTGGCTTAGTCGCTATAGTCTTCGTGGTGCTTCAAGGCGTGGAGCTCTTTACTGATATTGGGTTAGAAGCAAGCATCATTCAGAGCAACGCAGGCAACTTAAAAAGATTCCGAGATACTGCATGGACTCTCGCCATCATTCGCGGCCTACTTATTAGCGCCACACTGTCGTTGCTTGCACTACCAACAGCCAGCTTTTTTGAGAAACCTGACCTAACTGACTTGCTATACGCCGTGTCAGTTATCCCAGCCATTAGCGGTTTTCGGTCTACGGCGATCAGCATAGCCGGACGCGAAATGCAAGTTGCTAGGCTTGCATCTGCTGGGATCCTTGGTCAGCTCGTAAGCCTATGCACCATGCTTGTTTATGTGCAATTCGATGCCAGCGCGTGGGCGCTAGTAGCCGGCGCGATTGGGAACGCGTTGGTAATGGTGTCTCTGAGCCATACTTTTTTTGGCACTTCGAACGACCGCTTAGACTGGGAATGGACTTCCGTGAAAGCCATCTTCCGCTTCGGAAAGTGGATATTTCTAAGCAGCTTAATCGCGTACCTTGCATCCCAGATCGATCGGTTAGTTCTCGCAAAAATCTTGGCTGCAGACGTTCTTGGATTCTACACGATCGGATTCATTTGGGCTCGAATGCCTTTCATGGTGCTGCAGAAGGTGATGAGACAGGTTCTATTTCCCCTCGCGAGCAAGACAATTCGCGAGGACAAAGACGGAACGAGTGATTTAGAACGCTACCGCTCCTATGTACTCTGGCTATCGACGTTCTTTCTAGGTGTTTACGCGACCTGTTTAGAGCCAGTCTACAGACTACTCTACACTGCGGAGTATTGGCCATCGATGGAGTACTCAAAAGTACTTCTCGTGGGTACTTTTATAGGAATCGCGGAGTTACCGAACAGGTACATAAACCTGGCTGCAGGCAGACCAAGCTATGAGGCATACGGAGGATTGCTTGCGGTAATACTGTTCGTTATCTCCGTATTCCCACTATACGCATGCTTTGAAGGATTGGGAGTTGCATGGTCTTATGTGATTAGTCGCGTTGGACCCTATTTCCTAGCAGTCTATGGAACGCACCAGACTACCATGGTTCGCACTACGTCAACGCGAATTCAGATCGACGTTTTAGCGATCAGCGCCTATCTATTCTTATGGTTCGTGGGTGGAGAACTAAGCTCTGCAGTCAGATGGTAAAGCCACTCTCTACATCACGGGCTGTTCAGTGCTTTGCAAAAGTCTGGCGAATGCCTTCGTCAAAGTCACAATACTCAGCGTCCGTAAAACTGCTGTTTTCCACGTAACGAAAGTTTCGCCACCTTGCGTTTCTGCGTCGCTCGTCCAAGACTTCAGGAAGTTTCGCCTTTCCTGAAAAGAATACATAGCTTACGGCTTTAGCTGCAAACCCTAGGGAGACGATCAAAAACCACGGCACTGGAACGATTAAAGTACGTGTCGGTGACACTTTAGCAGCGGCACTCGCAAACCCCCAGTAAGACACCACAGGACTATCGAATACGTTGAATGTTGTAGCTGGAACCGCCGCAAGGCTGATGAGCTTCAGCAGCGATCGAGCAGTATTCTTCACAAAGCTTACTGGAAACGCTGCCCGAGGGGCAAAGACGAGACGAATCGATTTTCCAATTTGAAGAGCGGCTCCGCCATTCCAATCATGCTCTGGGCCATACACAAACCCTGGTCTTGCTATCGCCATTGGCAATGAGTGCTGGGTAGAGAAACTCCGAGCTAGCTGCTCTTGAAACACCTTCGTTGCGGTGTACTCGTCACGCCAAGGAGTCTTCTCTAGTGCAGATTGGCAACTAATTCGTGAACCTGAAGCGTGATCCGAATAGTCGTAAACAGCAAAACTACTCACATGAACGAAAGACTTAACCCTGCTCAAGTCAAGGCTCTGAAGTAGATTTTCGGTTGCGAGAATCGATGTTGCGACGCGCTCAGCAAGATCTCCTGAAGTCGCAGCAGCTAAGTGGACCACGCTGTCAACATCCCGTAGATTTTCGACCCACGGACCAAGCGATCGCAAGTCTCCCCTAACTACCTTCAAGGCTTCGTACGCCTGCCAATGGACGGGAATGCTTGAAGCCGGCCTGACAAGCGCCAACACATTCCAACCTTCGACAATTGCCTGGTCTACGAGGTAGCGACCAATAAAACCTGTGGCGCCCGTGATCAATAATGATGGCATGGGAGGGCATTGATCTGATCTATAAGGTCTGCGGTTTTTAAACTCATTTTGCGTTCGGGAGCAAAACCATATCCCTCGTCTAGTGAATTATAGAATCGCTCCAGCATTGGCCGCATACCTTCGTAAGGATCGACCCTTGCAACCTTTTGTAAAAACAGTCGTACAGATGATTGAACAAACTCTGCTCCAACTAACAACCTTCCTAAAGCAGTTCTTTTACCTAGGTTAGGAGCCCCCTCAAACCTCATATAGGGGTTAAACAAGTCAGTCTCAAGGAACCCCTTCTCGCCGTGGACACTCAATCGGAACATGTCAGGCTTCACATCTGGACTTACTCGCAACCGACCCCGCTTGCCACGCGAAGCTACAAGTGCGTCGAGCCCTATGACCTCGGACTCACCGCCACCCTGTCTTTCAACCGAAAAGCGGTTTCCGTCGACACGAATTACTTCGTCTTCACCGAAAAAGTGTAATGCAAGGTATGAAAGGTGCGGCAGAAAGTCCTGCAACACGCCACCGGGCAGACTGACTCCTGATGAGCTTAAGTTTGGATCCAGGAACCTGGAGTCAGCAAGCTCAAGAGACAGCGTCAAATCTATTTCTTTAAGTTCACCGATGCGTCCTTCGCTCACCATGTTATCAATGCGTCTCACCGGTGTATTCATCAGGTAATGCTGACACTCAAGAAGCGCTCTACTACGCGATGTCGCTAGTGAATAGAGTTTTCGAGCGGTAGCTAGATCGGGTGCAAGCGGCTTCTCACAAACTACATGCTTCTCTGCATTCAAACATGCCGAGACAATCTCCAAGTGTGTATGAGCAGGTGTCAAGACGTGGACGACATCTACCTCAGGGGAGGCTAGAACACTTTCTAACTCTTTAGTCGCATGATCAAAGCCGTAACTCTGTTGCGCGAACTGTGCAACGGCTAGCGACAGATCGCACACGTATGAGGTAGAGATGAAATCCAGTTCGCTGAGAATCGCAAGATGTCTGTGCGCTATGCCGCCACACCCGACAACGCCTACTCCTACACGGTTACTCGATTTCATCGTATCGCGCCGCAGTGTGAAATCAGAGTTCGACAGCGACTAAGTGTCCTTATGCACTTCACGTCACTCAGAAAGGACTTTCGAAAAATAGCTGATCGTCTTAGTCAAACCATCGGCTAATTGTGTCGACGGTTGCCAATCGAGTACTTCTCTCGCTTTGGTCAAGTCAGGACGACGCTGCATGGGGTCGTCCTGAGGGAGGTCCTTGTGAACGATTTCGCTAGATGAATTCGTTAGCTTTTTGATTAGCTTGGCCAGTTCAAGTACTGGCTCTTCAAATTCAGTTCCAAGATTCATCGGGCCAGTGCAATCCGCATCGGTATTCATTAGACCGATCAGTCCGTTAACCAGGTCATCGACATAGCAGAAGGATCGCGTTTGAGATCCGTCGCCGTAAATAGTTATGGGCTCGTTTTTCAAGGCTTGAATAATGAAGTTTGAGACTACCCGCCCATCGTTGGGATGCATTCTAGGGCCGTAAGTATTGAAAATACGCGCAACCTTGATTTCGACGCCGTGCTGTCGATGGTAGTCGAAGAAAAGTGTTTCAGCTGCGCGCTTTCCTTCATCGTAGCACGCACGCGGACCGAGCGGATTTACGTTACCCCAGTAAGATTCGGGCTGGGGGTGGACCTTTGGGTCGCCATAAACTTCACTTGTGGAGGCCTGCAGAATCTTTGCTTTAGTGCGCTTCGCAAGGCCGAGCATGTTTATTGATGCCAGTACCGAAGTTTTCAACGTTTGAACTGGATCAAACTGGTAGTGGACCGGAGAAGCTGGGCAAGCGAGGTTGTAGATCTCGTCGACCTCCACGTAAAGCGGAAATGTAACGTCGTGACGCATCACCTCAAAGTGCGAGTGATCCATCAAATGCCGCAGGTTTTGACGCTGTCCTGTAAAGTAGTTGTCTACCGCAAGGACTTCGTTTCCAGACTCAAGAAGCGACTCGCAAAGATGTGACCCAACGAAGCCAGCTCCGCCTGTTACGAGTATTCGTTTCGACACCATATTAACGTACTGCCTACCGATAAACTTTGCGGAGCATATAGTTGGATGCCTGCTCACGCATACAGCAAACATGTTGGTGTTTTGTCCGCTATATATGATAAGCAAGCATGTCCACATAGGCCCGTCTGGGCGGGCCTCAGTTAGCCATGGCCGTAAACCAGCGGAACGGCGATTAAGGAAAGAAACTATTCAGTAGACCCGGGTACTACTTGGAACAGTTTCTAGCCATCAAATCTGTTTCTTCTAGTTCTAGCTCGCGACTCAAAATCTGTTAACTACAACGTCAAAGCTGTGCGTCCTTGCATCAGGCAGTGCATCGTCTGCTCACTGAACAATCTCGATCGCATTTAAGATTGGGTTTTGAGCCGATCCATGCAGGAACTCGATGTTCAGTACGCCATCGGTTACCAGCACCGATTGAGTGACCACACCACCCACCTGCTGCCCAAAACGTTCAACAGGGTCGATGTTCGTCAGGGTAGCGAAGGCTTGACCTTCCACCTCGATGCTGAACACTCGGTCACCCGGTGCAGGTGAGCCAGACCAGCCGTTACCTATGTAGAAGCGAACTTCG